>CAJWMQ010000056.1 GCA_913042895.1 uncultured Verrucomicrobiales bacterium
AGGATGTGCGGAATCATAAAGCTCGCTCACTTGCTCGGTTTAATCCCTTCCTACAAATCATTGCCCCTCAAAGCCGGGACTCTCTGTTACGCGCGTTGGCGAGTCTTGAAAAGGGCTGGACGGTTGAGGGCGCAGGATTTTATAAGTCCAGACAATGAATGCATCTGATCCACATGCTCAACTTGTTTCTGAGGTTACTCAACCAAAACACTCCGGATTTGGGGTAGGATCATTTGTGATTTCAATCCTGACCGGTTCCTCGATGTTAATTTTAACCATCACAGCCGGCGTCATGGATGAGAAGGGTGTCATGGAAGATGATACGGAAATGCAGGTGGTTGGAATCTTAATTTTGGGGTCGATACTTTTGGCAGTGATCGGCAGCGTGCTAGGTGTTGTCAGCTGTTTCCAGAAGGACAAAAAGAAAGTCTTGGGAATCATCGGGTTGACTTTGAATGCGCTTACGGTTCTCGGTGGTATCATTTTGATGATGATTTGATGTGCCTGGTTGAGGGTAGTGGCGAACGGCCAAAGGTATGCCGGTCGAGGTTATTTTTAGACCAACTGCCTTGCCCGAGGTCGCAAGCCGTTTGTGTTGACTTGAGTTCATTTTTCGTGCGTTTCTCTCCGAAGGCCTTGCAGCGGATGATAGAATCAAATCGAGTAAAACGCTCTGGGCGCATTGATTAAACCATTTTTGTATTCAGAACTCCCAAGATAAGTAATAAGAAATGAGACATATTGCAATTATGGCCTTGAGCCTAGTCAGCAGCCTCGCCCTGTTTGGCGCACATCCAGTGAAATTTGAGATGCAGTTATTGGCCGTTGATGCGAATGAGGGCATTGCTGTGGCCGATTATGACAAAGACGGCAAGCTCGACATCTCCGCAGGTCGTAACTGGTACCGGAATCCCGGTAAGTCTGGAGTTTGGGTGCCGAGGCCATTGCGCATTATCGAGGATAGAGGCGGCTATGCCCACTCCAATGGCGAACATGCTTACGACGTGGATGGCGATGGCTGGATTGACGTTGTGTCTAACAGTTTTTGGCTGCCCGAAGTGAACTGGTACAGGAATCCAGGAGAGAGAGCCCTCAAGACGGGCTTGCTATGGGAGCAGAACCTTTTGATCGATACTAAGCAAAAGCATAATGAACTCTGTCAGTTCATTGATATTGATGGTGACGGCAAGCGCGAATGGATTGCTAACCAATGGAACAAGCAAGCCCCCATGATGGTCTGGAGCCAAGATGATAAGGGGGATTTCAAAGGTCATATGATTGGACCTCACAACGGTCATGGAATTGGGTTTGGCGATCTAAACAATGATGGAAGAAGTGATATCGTGATTGGTACGGGCTGGTATGAAAGACCAAAAGGTAACCCTTATGCACGCCCATGGAAGTTCCATCAACAAAGCTGGCCCAAAGGGTTCTCTTGCCCAGTCCTGATCCACGATGTCAATGATGATGGAAAGAATGATCTGCTTTGGGGTAATGGTCATGATTACGGCGTCTTTGCATGGCTTTCCAAGGGCATCGATGAAAAAGGTAATTTTCTTTTTGATGAAGTAAAGATCGACGATTCTTTCAGCCAAGCACATGCGCTTCACTTCGCGGACTTGGATGGCGACGGCGTTGACGAACTTATTACTGGGAAGCGCGTTTATGGGCATAACGGCAGAGACCCCGGAGCCGACGATGTCCCAGTCGTCATGTACTACACTTGGGACAAGAAATTCAAGGCCATCCGTAAGCATGTTGCGGCCAAAGGTGCAGGTATTGGACTACACATTGTCACAGCCGACTTGGACGCCGATGGTGATCTCGATATTGTTGTTCCTGGCAAAGAGGGAACTCAGATTCTATGGAATAAGCGTAAGTAAGATTCAACTATCTTTCTTCAGAAAGCCCGCAACGAATGCGGGCCTTTTTCTGCTCAACTAAAAAAGAATTCTGATTGTGAAAGCTATTTCTTGATTTGTACGAAGTGTAATAACATTTCCTTCGCTTGAAGCCGTTCCAACCGTTCGGGCTTGGATTTTTTTCGAGAAGAGCAATATTGGGCGGATGTAAGGACATGGGGCCGGAACGAATCCTGAGGAGACCCCTTTAAACTTTTTTTGACCAAAATGAAGCATTACATAATTACCTGCATTGCATTCATGATATTTGGCCTTCAGGCCGAAGAAGCGGAGAAAAACGACTTACGCCTGATTCATGATAAAAGTGCTCAGACCATTTCACTATATCGAAAAGGTAATGACACTCCGTTAATTGTTCAGAATGCGAAGAAAGATTTTCGGCCGTATATTCATCCTATCGTAGGTCCCGATGGTAAAGGTGAATTAACTCAATACAGCCCCGGGCATCATAAACACCAAACGGGCGTTTATTGGGCATTCACGGGCGTGAATGGTCGTGACTATTTCCATCATCCTGAAGGCAGTTATTGGAAGAAAAAATCCATGGAAATTATAAATGGCCAAGGAACCGAAGTGAAATGGAAGACTGTTTACCATCTGCTGGCAAAAAATGGTGAACCTGTAATGGAAGAGACTCAGATATGGAGTATTTTCGACACGGGTAAAGAGTTTGTGATGGACTTAGAATGGTCTGGCAAAGCTGTTGTTGATTTGAGTATTAAAAAATATCCCTATGGTGGGCTTTTCCTTCGAATGACCTATGAGAAGGGCGCGAAGGCTGAAGCCAGAAATACAAAGGGGCAAAAAAATAGCGAAACTGAAGGCATGCGAGCTCCATGGGTTAATGTTGGAATGAAAATTCCAGGGCGTGACAACTGGGGGAATATAGCCGTTTTTGATCATCCCGATAACCCAGAGTATCCAAATTTCTGGCGTGTGGACCGACAGTTCGGTTTTGGACCAGCGAGTGCCCGCGGAGAGGGCTGGGCCCTTAAGCAAGGCGAAAGTAGAATATACAAGCATCGTTTAGTGGTTTATACGGGGCAGTTCAATAAAGAACTGATAGACCAAACTTGGGCAGGATGGGCAGGGAAAGTGCTCAAAGCTGAAAATTAAAAGAATTCGGCAGTTGCACTATTTCAAGTTGCTCCCCTTATTTTGCAAATCCCGTTTCATAAGGTAAATTGTGTACATGAGATCACTTTGGAAGTCGTTATTGGTCACCCCATTTTTGGCCTCAGTCGGTTGTAAAAGTGATGGAGGACTAAGCGCAGGCGATATTGCGCCCGATTTTTTGCTTAAAGGGAGTGATGGAAATTCTTATCAGCTTTCCTCTTATACAGGGAAAAAAGCTGTTGTCTTGGCGTGGTTCCCAAAGGCGTTCACTGGAGGCTGCACCAAGCAATGTAAGGCGATCGCTGAAAGTTCGGCGGCGCTAAAGGAATATGAAGCAGTTTACTTCACGATTAGCTGTGATCCGTTAGAAGGTAAAAAGGGTATCGTGAAATTCGCCGAGTCATTATCAGTTGATTACCCAATTCTTAGTGATTCAAGCAAGTCGGTGGCCGAGCAATATGGTGTTTTGGGAGATGTATTACCGTTTCCGAAACGATGGACTTTTTACATCGGGAAAAATGGTAGGATTCTCAAAATAGATAAAAGTGTAAAGACAGGCTCCAGTGGAGATGACATAGCAGTCACGCTTGGGGAATTGAAGGTTCCCAAGGTGAATCTTTAAAGGGTTCTGCCGTTACGGATTTAAGTTAGAGGGAGGCATCACGCCGCTAGATCGCGGAGAGTCACTTAGATGCCGATTACATTTGGACGATTGAGGGTCGTGGCGTTTTGTAAGAAAATTTTGCAGGGCTTCTAGCCCACATAGAAGAGCAGGGGAGTTTGCAGCTGGATCCCGCCTCCTCCTCCGCCTTTCTTCGTTCTTTGATTTCTCAATTCCCGGAGTTGTCCGGCTTGATTTTTATAGTACCCAGATAGGCGGTGATTCCGGCTTGGGTTGATGGGGTGTGGGTCCAGTGGCGGCGTAGGGTTGGGGCGTTCAAATTGTGGTCGGCTTGATGGAGTAGCGCGGCGGCTTGAGCGGCGACGGCCTGATCGTATCGGGCAAGGGCTTTGAACAGGGCATTCAAATCACGGGCGTGCCGGGTGAGGAGTTGTTGGGCTTGCTTACGTGGGGCGTCATATTTCCCGTCCCCATCCCCATCAATGAAAATGGGGTTGGTGGCGCCTTGGACTCTAGGAGTGTACTTGGGAGTGGTTGGTACGTACGGACGCGGGCTTTCCCAGAAAGGTTCGGTGATGCCTGGGCCGGTGGCGATGGCGATGAGATGGGTGTCGTGGGCCGGTCGAGGAAGGGTGAAGGTGAGGTTGGCTTTTTCGATCTTGGCGGTGGGGCGGAGGTCGCGGGTGAGGATGCGGTGGCCGTTGGCGAAGAGTTCCAGTTGGTCGGCCCGGACCCAGGAAGGTCCTAGGACGCGGGTGTGAATTTTCATTTCCTTGTTCGAACCGGCATTGATATCCCCGGGGCGATACCGATCATCCACCTGTATGTGAACCAGTAGGCCCATGCTGATGTAGGCCCTCATATTTCGGAAACTTTCGCAGGCTTTGGTGATGTTGATTTTATCCGGATGCGTGTCGGGGCATTCCACATAGGTGCGGGCCTGGCCGAGGATGAAGCGGCTGACGTCATGGGAATCGCTAGAGCCCACGCCGGTGATGGCGTGCCCCCAATTGAGCATCGCAAACCAGTCCCGATAGGGCGCCATGTAATCGGATTGCATGGCGGCTGAAGTCACCACTTCCATGGCGTCAAAGCGGTAAGGGCCGCCGTACAGGTTACGTCCGGTGACGCGGTTGAAATGTTCGGGAGCCACAGGGCTGAACCCACTGTGAGTGTTTCTCGGATGGTTCAGCACCACAACCCGCACACCGGGGGTTGCGCGGATTGCTTTCATGAGCTGCGTCCAGTCCGTCAATTTCGCATCGGGCACGGGGCTGGTCGGGGTGATGGGGAAGGCGTTGAAGTGGCCGGTCGTGGTCGTGACTTCGTTGCCGGTGACGGCGGTGAAATAGGCGGAGGTCTCCGTGGATTTCTGCACGGGTCGATAGTCGGCGTGGTGATTATGATCGGTGGCTACGGCGAACTCGATACCTTCTCCGGCAATGGTGTACATGCGTTCATGTTCGGTGGAATCGCCGTGGCCGCTCCGGGTGAGCGTGTGGATGTGGGTGTCGGTGGCGACCAAGCCCGGCGTGGGTACTTCCCGCATCAGGGAGAGCTGGATATTCGTTGGGGCACCGGCGCGTGCGGTGATTGTGGTCTTGGCTACGCTGTACTCAAACCCGCGGGAAGCGTAGACCGTGTATTGACCGGGTAACAAATTCAGGCGGGCGCGATCGCCGCCACTGTACACAACGCCGGGGCGGTGGGCTAGGCGCTGATCAGGAGCCGGTCTGAGTGCTGCTAGTGCGCCGTGGATATCCACAATGGTGATTCGGGAAGGTGTGGGTCGGCCAGTGGTTTTATCAGTGACACTGACGTTGAGAGGTGCGGAAAATAGTTTGGATTCCGAGAGAGCGGTCAGAGAAATAGGGCCCACTTCGATATCATCGATGGTTTTGGGAGCGACGATGGAAAGTGTGTTAGTCCCCGCCTTCAGTTTGCCGGCAGGAATTGGGAGGGAATGTACCAGCTTGGAATCAATGTTCAGCAGGCTACCGAGGCGCTGGTTGTTTAGCAGGACGTTCCAGCGGGCTTTGACCTGGCGCTGGCGGATGAACAGGGTTTGCGATGTGACGTTTGGTTCGGCGTTGAATTGAATATCCAGCCGCCGACCATGCGCCTGGCTTTTGGCGAATTCCTCCCATTCAGGAAATCCGGGCGTACCGAGGTGATACACCTTCGCGTCCAGAACTCGAAGGGGTTGTTCCGAATAAGCCGTCCAGTTTAAGGACACGATGCAGGCGGCGAACTGTAAAAAACGAAGCATGATTGATTGTCAGCGAATCACTGGGACTCCGCAAGGTTTTGGCTCAAAGAGAGTTCTTGGCCTCCTCATCGGACTACTGAATAAACTATGGCATCTATTCAACTGGCTTCACTGTAAGCGGGCCGTCAAAGATTGTCAGGCTGATCACGTCGGTGTGGGCAATGTGCGGGCCGTGGGGTTCGCCTTGCGGGGCGTAAAAAAGGGTGCCCGGCGAATAGGTCGTGCCGCTTTCCTCCCATTGACCTTCCAGTATGTAGGCGGTCTCGTTGGCTTTGGGATGAATATGCGCAGGCACGATGGTGCCTTTTTCAAATTTCCGCAGCACCGTGACGCCACCGGTGGCTTCGTCCCGATTGAGGATTTTTAATTGCACGCCATCGTACGGGCCGGCTTGCCAGTCCAACTGGGCTTCATTGATGGTTACTGGAAACATGCGCGCAAGGATGAAGGGTCTTGCGGCGTGATCCAATCGCCAAATGCGCCGATTGGTGAGACTGCTGTCTTGCCTGACAAATCCGCAGGCAGGTAGAGTCGGGGCCGTGTTCCGAGATTTTCCATTGAAACTCGCCCATCTTTTCATCTTGTTGAAATTGTCTGAGGCTGGTTTATGGGCTGTGCCGCCAGTGTTGCCGAAGACTATGCCGGCTGCGACGCTTGATTTCAAACAACAGGCAACCGTCCCCAATCTTCCGCAGGCCTACATCAGTTCGAGCCCGGCGGATTTGAAGGACGGATTACGGGTGGGCCGATTGGCGCTTCCAGGCAGTGCTCAAGCCATCGAGGCCTTGCGGAAGGCGGATGCAAACGGGCAATTTGCCAATCTGGACAGCCTGCTAATTTGGAAGGACGGCAAAATGGTTTTTGAGATGTACGCGCGCCGGGGGCGAGTGGATGCGCCACACTATGCGATGTCCATCACCAAAACCCTGACTTCGATGGCACTCGGACGCGCGATGCAGTTGGGGCATGTGAAGTTGTCCGATCTGGACCGTCCGGTGATTGAGTTCATGCCCGCGATTAACCGGGAAACCATACAACCGGGAGTGGAGACTATTACTCTGCGGGATGCGCTGATGATGAAGTCGGGTCTTAGGTTTGAGGATCGGACTCTCGAAAATGAGTTGGCGAAGCGTTTCCAAGGGCAGGTGTTTTTCCAGAAACTGTTTGAGAACACGGCTCCGGTCACTCAGCGGAGTAAGCAATATAAATATACGGGCACGGATCCATTGCTGGTGATGATGGTGCTTGATCAACGTGTGCCGGGTCGCGTGCAGGATTTTATTCGTAAGGAACTCATTGATCGAGTGGTAGGTGATCCTTATCTCTGGAGCGAGCACGGCTGCGGATTACCAAAAGCTGGGGCGGGGAGTAGCCTTACCTCGCGGACCTTACTCAAGCTGGGGATCACCGTGCTGCAGGCTGGAAAATATCATGATCAGCAATTGTTGCACCCGGGTTATGCCAAGCTCATATTGGATCGAGACAAAGGCGAAGGGTATTTTTATTTTTTCCATAACCGCAAGAAACGCTCGAAGTCCGTGAACTTTATCAGCGGCATTGGAGCAGGGGGGCAGTATATGTCAGCTTTCCCTGAGCTAAATTTGGTCGCCGTAGCGACATCCCATAACAAGGGGCAGATAGGAAAACCTTTGGAGGCGATCCTGAATCATTTTATTCCTTTATTTAGAAAATAGGATTCTTGAATCTAGTAAGACTTTCTATTTTTTAAAATAGGCGTAAGTCATTACACCGAGGCCGAGCACCAGCACAATGGCTTTACTGATATAATAGGCTGGGAAAACTTCGAATGTGGATGGGTCGTTAATGTTAATCCTAATATAACGTTGCACCTCAAATTGACAGTAATCTGATTAGACGATCTACTCGCTCTTGTAAGCTCGCGCATTGTAATAGATTAATCCTCTCTTCACCGGACTCTACATAAAACGCACTTATTTGGTCAGCTAGCATGTCCAACGTTTCTATTTCTCTCAAAAACTCAAGAATCGGTGTTTTCTCCTCTGGAGTGTAGGGGATACATAGATTAAGTAGAAGCTCCCGGGTCATCTCATCAGTTTCAAGTAGGTCAAAGATGGTATGGACCGGTTCGATGGCAAAATGAGGATATGAGCCTGCCTCTATTTCCCCAAGGAGACGAATCCTGCCAACCCCTTCCAAGAGCAGCAGCGACGTGCCATCAGGTTGCTCTTGACTGGATTTAATTAAACCCAGTCCCACGACAGGCTTGTCTGTTTCATGATATTCGGAGGCTACGGCAAACATTCTGCTGCCGGCGAGTGCCTGATCAAGCATTTCCCGATAGCGAGGCTCAAAAATTCTCAGGGGCAGTTTCTCTCCTGGAAACAGCGTAATTCCTGAAAGAAACATCACCCCGCACGTGGAAGGGAAATTTATCATCACCCGTTGTTTGAGTTTAGGGCTTTGTGGATTTTTTGTTTTCCAGAGCGGCAATCCGTTTCTGGGCTGCCTTGGCAGGTTTCCAAAACCATCCACCCGGATCCCAGCATTGCGCATATGGGAGTTCGTTTGCCAGTTTACGGTAGGATTTAAGAGCTAGGTCCGGTTGCTTCAATTGTTCATAGGCTTTGCCTTGCAAAAAATAACAGGTGCCTACCTCGTTCAGAGCCCACTGGGCTTGAACGGCTTCGCGGTTCAAGCCTTGATCCCCGCCAGTGGAAATTGGAGCCTTGAGAGTTTTTTGCATCTTGAGAGCCTCTTTTTCAAAAAGTTTTATGCATTTTTCTGTTTGTTTAAGAATTTCCTCCGGCTTCCGTTTCAAGTTGGCTCGCCAAGCAGCTTCGGTGAGTAAAGATGCGGCGATGTGTTTTTTACTTTTGTCTTCCTTTTCTGCCCCAAAGACGCAAAAGGTGAGTGTAAGGAGGGTGAAGAGGGTTATGTTTTTCATGGTTTTAATTTGGCTGTGACTAAAATTAATATGCATAAAAAAAGGGAATGATCAATCATCTCCTTCTCTGTGAATAATCAGCCTAATGAGGATATTTCTTTTTAGTTGCTTAGTTTTCCGTGGGAAGGCAGATTTTATTTGAGGTTTGTGAAACATGTTTTATTTTTCCTGATGAAAAAACACCTAGTAATATTGCTCTTTGTAATCGCAGCTATCATAGCTGGCGGCTGTTCCTCGATGAAATCACGCAATGTCCATCACCATGGTGGGCCGTATCCCGGGGTGCGGAATCTGGGTGAAAATTATTCTGAATCTGACTGGGGAGCCGCCCGTGTTCCAGCGATGATTTTGGATTTACCGTTCTCCACTGCTGCGGATACTTTGGCCCTTCCGCTGGATGTGTTGAAATAAAGCCGATCTAAATCAGGCCGCCAATCGGGTTGGCATTGTAAACCGGATGTGGTCGGCCGGTGACATCGTCATAGGTCGCATCACGTGGAATCCCCAAAGCCTGATAGATGGTCGCGGCCAGATTTTCGGGTTTTTGCGGATTGCTTGAGGGATATTTTCCGATCTTGTCAGATGCTCCGATTACATTGCCTCCCTTGACGCCGCCTCCGGCAAAAAGAACAGACTGTAGCGCGCCCCAGTGATCGCGGCCCGGGCCTTTGTAATGCTTCTCGAGCAGGGAGATTTCCGGGGTTCGTCCGAATTCACCGGCCATGATAATGAGGGTTTCATCGAGCAACCCACTGGATTGCAAATCGTCCAATAGGGCACTCATGGCCAAGTCCATCGGCGGCAGCAAATAATCCTTCAAATGGGGCCAAGCGTTGCCGTGGGTGTCCCAAGTTTCGTTGTTTCCGAGATTGACCTGAACGAGGTTCACCCCCAGTTCGATTAGGTTCCGGGCCATGAGAAGGGACCAGCCGAAACTGTTGTCGCCATAACGTTCGATCTGTTTGGGGTCGGCCTTGGAAAGATCAAACGCATCATGGGCCTTGCCGTTGGCCAATAAGGAAAGGGCCGCCTGCCGATATCTGTCAAAGTCCTCCTGATTGGCAGCGGCTTCCATGGCGCGCGTCTGTGTTTCCAGACTTTGTCGTAAATCGATTCGGTCCTTTAAGCGGCGCATGTTCAATCCATGGGGAAGCGCCAGTTGCGGTGATTGAAAGGTCAAACCTGAATCTTTCATGGCGCCAGTTGCATGATGGAACAGGTATTTTGGATAAGCGCCGTAATGCAACGGATGGTAAGGCGAGGACTCAAGGAACCAGGGGTTTCGAGCTGCACCCATTCGGCCGGCAAACTGACCGGGAATGGTGCGGCCGGTTCGATGCACGATCTTATCGGGCATCACCATGACCGGCGTTGGCGCATGGCCTCCTGGCTTGAGTAGGGAGTTGGCAATCGCCGCAATGCTGGGATCATCGCTATCCTGCGGCTTGGCGTTACTGAATCCTGCAGGCATTGCAGACATCCCGGTCAACATCGCATGGTGGCCTTGCGAGTGTTCGTTATGCGGATGGGTTAAGGAACGAAGGAGTGCCCATTTGTCTGATTGACGGGCGAGCAGCGGTAAATGTTCGCAGATATGGATGCCCGGGGTCTTGGTTCTGATCGGGTTAAATGTCCCGCGAATCTCCTTGGGCGCCTCGGGCTTCATGTCGAAACTTTCGTGCTGGGCTAGGCCGCCGGAAAGAAAGACGTAGATGACTGATTTGGCGCGGCTCGGTGTATCACTTTCCGCGCGGAGCCTTGCCACGTCGCTCATGCTCAGGCCCATCAAACCCAGGGCGCCGGCATGAATGGCGGCGCGTCGGTTGAGTGGGTAGGTGATTCCCCCTTTCATACTGAAATGAAACGCTCGAAAACGGCGCCGGTCAAGGGAGGAAATAGTTATTCCACTATCAGGATGGGGCGGGAGTCAGCGATTGACCACGACTTAGCGCACGGTATGCAAATCACTATTTCAAAACCAAAAAAATGCGAAATAAACCAATCCAACGCGATAATGGGACGACTCCCGAATACGAAAAAGAGATTTCATACCTATACTCATAGCTGGAGAGACATTGGCACAGATCGCCCAACCCAATCCAGCGCAGCTAGTTAATACCCTTTAGTTGAGGTTCGGATCGGGTTTGATGGGTGTGCCGATGATGGGGGTGGTGGGCGCCGGTTGAGAAGGGGCCAGTTGTGGGCGTTGGGGGGCACTGGGAATTTCCCGAAGCGGCGGTGGGGCCAACGGATGTTCCTCAACATTGGGTTCCACCGGTTGAGCGAGCGGCAGCGCGTTGGGGCTTACTGTCGGAGCCGGGGTGAGGGAGAGAGACGGGCGAAGCGGTGATGTCGGGTGAGTTGGCAGGCTGCGGTCTTGATAATGGAGCACAAATCTCTGATGGGTCTTCTGCACGGGCCGGTTGTTGCGCGGGTACAGTTTCCTGAAAGTATCGATCTGGTTTTTGGAAAACTCTATGGGCTCGGTCATCACAGTCCAGAGAACATTTTCGGTGCAAGGCGGGGTAGTCAGCGAACCGTTGTAACGGAAAAAGGATCGTTTCCCTGCCGGCGGCAGAAAGGCACTGGCATTTTGGCCCTTAATCTTGTAGCGCAACGGGGCGTCTCCAGTCTTGGGTATTTCCGTCCAAAGATCCTTTATCAATTCATTGGGGCGCCCCTCCTTAATCATGACTCCAATCACGGCCAGCGATTTGGGCGCGGGCTTAGTGGAGGCCAGGGTAGGTGGCAGATCCTCGTTTTGTTGATTAGAGATAACGTGCACCAAATGCACCTCCATCGGGTAATCTCGCCCATCAATCAAGTGCTCGCTGCGCGCGTGGAAATGAAAATGCAGGAGGTTGTAAAGGTGACCGTCAATGATAACGCCATTGGCCGGATCGCAGTCTGCCTGGATGGTGTGGCCGGTGTTTTTCAGGGCCATAATTGAGTCTTGATAATGAAAACTCATCGGCGCCAGATTGCGGGGGTTGAGGGCGCGATCCACCACGAGATCAATTGGCGATTGCCGAATGCCGCTTAGGGCCAACGGCGCAAACTGACCCCAATGCGCTGGGCCATGCTCGCCTTCGTAGCTCCAGGGCGGAGTCTCCTTTTCGTGGCCGGTCTTCTCCTGAGCGGGATGCGCGTTCTCCGAGGTGGGATGTGCGTTCTCCGAGGTGGGATGTGCGTTCTCCGAGGTGGGATGTGCGTTTTCCGAGGTAGGATTTGCGTTTTCCGTAGTAGGATTTGCGTTTTCCGAGGTGGGATGTGCGTTCTCCGAGGTGGGATGTGCGTTCTCCGGGTGGGAGACTTTAGCGTGGGCGGAATCAGGCTCCAGTTTATTGACCAAAACGTAGGTGATCCCGGCAAAGGCGCTAAGGATAATGCCGGTGCTCAGGAGCATTGGAATCCAAGGCGATTCAGAGAATTTTGGCATGGATGCAGGCTAGTAAATGATTGTGAATAAGTCAATTCCAAAGGGCCATTACGAGCGGAGGCATCGGTAGGAATCGGGTGGTCCTGAAGTATGGCGCTGGTTTTCCTCCCTCTCCCCAAGGAGAGGGGAAACGTGCGAACGCGTTGGTGTGGATTGAATGATTCTGGGGATCGGGTTGCGGGATTGTTTTTTCTTGGGATTTGGTGTGTGGTGGCGGGGTGTTTGGGGAGGTGCGCCATAATGATTCCAAGGATGGTTCGAGGTCGCTGAAATACCGGCGCTGGGTGACGGGATTGTTGCTGCTTCATTTTGGCATGGTGTTCATTTGCAATATGCCGCCTACGGCGTTTTCTACTAAACTGGATGACTATTATTCGTGGTACCTGAAGGGGACGGGGCAGTGGCAGGATGGTTGGCGGATGTTTGAACGTCCTTCGGCCTTGAATGATTACTACGAATTAACGGTGCGGGATGTGAGAGGGGAGCGCACGACTCGGGTGCGGGGGATGCGGGAGTTGAACGTGATCATCAATTCGGGGGCTTATAATCCAGAATTGCAGGATGAGGTGCTGGAAAATTTCCTCTGGCGAAAACGCAAGGCGTTGTCCTCGGATCCCGAAGCGGAGGTTGAATTGCGTCGTTATACTTCCACAATTTTGCTGGAACAACGTGTGCCGCAGCGGCATCAATTGGTGCAGACGTGGGTAATGGAGGATCCGGGGCCGAGATAAAGATGGAACGTTTTTTTCACGAGCGCCTTTCGACGAAGCCTTTGGGGTTGTTCCGGTTGTTGTGGGGGGCGTTTCTGGTGTTTTACCTGATCGATGGTTGGTGGGTGATGCATTTGTACTCGGGGCCGGAAGGGTTGCGGTATCAGGGCTGGATGCCGGAAGGGCGGTACACCTATGGGTTCTGGAGTTTATTTCAGTGGGCGTCAAATGGTTCACCTTGGTTTGGGTTGGTGTACGGTGCGGCGCTGCTTTCGGCGGTTGCCATGGCTGTGGGCTGGTGGGTGCGGGTGGCGTCGGTAGTGGCTTGGGTTTGCCTGAACTCCCTAATCACTCCCTTGGCGTGGGGTTTTGCCGGGGTGGATTTTATTGTTTCGATTGTGACGTTTCTGATGATGGTCGCCAGCTTGGGTGGGCATTCGGCGCACTGGTATGCTTTGCGACGGGAAAAAGGCGGAGACAGGATGACCCCGGCGTGGATCTATCGAATGTTTCAGGTGCAGTTATGTTTCATTTATTTCTTCAGCGGTTTGTGGAAAGTGGCTTCGGATGTATGGCAGAATGGGACGGCCATGCACTTTGCGCTGGGGTGGACGGCTTCATCGTCGCGTGTGGATTTTTCATTGATCACGCAATATCCGGTTGCAAACGCAATATTGACGCATGGGATAATGTTGTTTGAGTTGACGGTTTTTCCGTTTTTGATTTGGTTTGCCGGAACTCGGAGATGGGTACTGGGGCTGGGGGTGGCATTTCATCTATGCATTGGGATTCTGATGGATTTGGCTATGTTTGGTGGTGTGGTGATTGTGTATTATGCCTGTTTCCTGACGTCGACCGAGGCGGAGATGGTTGCTGGTGGGGTTTCACGTCGGGTTAAACGGTTCAAGGAATGGTGGCTTAGTCCTGTTGGTTAAACGGGTGATGTTTGGTACGGGGGGGCTCACCCTAACCCTTTCTCCGGGGAGAAGGAAAAGATGCGGGTGCGTTGGTGGAGATTGGGTGGTTCAGGGGGAAGGCGGATGATTTTCCTCCCTCTATCTCAGGGAGAGGGCCGAGGTGAAGGTGAGGATTCCTTTCCCGAATTTTACTCGCGGTAGACGAGGTCTTCGGGTTTGAGGGCATTTACGCTTAGGGTGCCGGGGCTGCCGACGGCGATGGTGGCTTGGACGCGGTCGATCTTCAGCTGCAACAGAAACTCACCGGATTCCTTACTGACAATGCGAAAGGTGTCGCCGGCTTTGACGCCATCTTCAGAGCCGCGGTTGATGACGGCAAAATTAAACTGTGTGTCTACCGAGCCAATTTGCCCAAAAGGTTGCGAGCCGACGGGAGGCTTGGGGCCGCCGGGTTCACCAATGCGTATAGGGGTTTGGCCGAGCTGCGCTTGGAGGTTGGTGATGACCTGGTTAGCCTGATCCAGATTGTCTTGCAAAGCCTGAATTTGTTCATTCAATTTCTCCTGCGCAGTGGCGGCGTTCGTGAGTTGTTTTAGGAGGGCGGCTTTGTCGGTTTGAAATTGCTTGTTCAATTGCTCGGTGCCCTGCTTGGCTTGGGCGATGGTGTTGGTCAAGGTGCGGCGGGCAGCTTCGATTTTTACATTTGCGGAGTCGGCCTGACGATCGGCGGCTTGGCGGGCGGCTTGCTCCACCTTGAGGGAGCCACTGAGCTCATCGATTTGTTCGGCCAGTTTTTCGATTTCATCATTCTTAAAACTGAGCCCGGAGACATAATTGGAATTTTCTATTTTCAGGCTGTCAACGTTGTTGCTGAGGCTGGTAACTTTTGGTTGAAGGGTCGCGAGCTCGGAGCGGAGTTTTGTGATGAGTTGGTGGGTTTCGTTGGTGCTGCCAGAATAGTTTTTTAGGTCAGTCTGGGATTGAGTTAGGTCTGATCGGAGTTTGGAAATGTCCGCATTTAGATTGCTGGTTTTGTCTTTGTTTTTAGAATCCTGCCACCAAAGGCCGGCTATGCTGGCGAGGGCAGTGAGGATGATGATGGCAATCAGGGCGAGAGCGGTTTTCCTGGAAACTGTATCGCGGGCGATCTCGGCACGTAATTGATCTGAGGATGGCACGTTGGGCACAAGGCCCATTTCGCTGGCGGGCATCCAGTCGCTCATGCCTTCGCGGAACACCGGCACATCGGCTCCGAGTCGGCCGTCGCGGATCATGCCTTGCAATGTGGCTTTGCTGACGCCTTCACTGTGTTCTCCATCATGGACAAAGAACCAATGTTCCGATTCATTCATCGTGCTGACCTAGCGTAGAAGGAATGAAGCAAAGATCAAGTCTAGTTCATTCCCTAGTGGTGAATGTAATCGCCGGGGGCGACCTGATTAATCCCCGAGCCCTCGAAGAGGGCGATGGAGACGGTGCGTTGGGCGCTTTCGATTTTTAATCGACCGAGGAATTGGCCGGTGCGGCTGAAGATGCGGTAGGAATCTTGATTTGCCAGACCGTGCGTGGAGCCGCGGGTTAAAACCACAAAACCGAGCCTAGGATTTACATTGCTCACGCGCGCCACGGCATGATCTGCGGGTGGGGCAACATTGGCGTTGGGGGTTGGTTGTGGCCAGGCAGCGGCGTGGGTTTTCAGGGAGTTTTCCAATTCAGAAATTCGGGCTTGGGCAGTGGCCAGTTGCTGGGTCAGCTCGGTTTCACGGGCGTTCGGACCGCTTGGGCTTGGGGTAGCCTGCGAAGCGGCTTGGGTAAACTGGGCTTTCAGGGCCTTGTTTTCAACGGTGGCCTTGGAGAGATCTTCCCGGAGTTGACGGAAATGCCGCTCCAACTGGGCGAGCTTGGCATTGGCCAAGGGGTCGGCGCGGGTTTGCAGATCGTTGACCTGGGTCGAGAGAGTTTGATTGGTTTGATAGGCGGCGGCCAACGTTTGTTGAAGGCGCGTGAGTTCCACGTTGGCATGTTGTAGGCCGGAGGAAACCTGGGTCTGTTCGGTTTGGGCATTTTGCGCGGCTTGTTGCCAATGAGATTCATTGGCCTTTACCCGGGTGAGTTCGGCCTGCAATTGAGCGTATTGCGCGCTCAAGGTTTGGTAGCTGTGTTGCCATTGCTTTGGGGTGGGCTGGGTAACGGTTACGGGTTGGGCCGATGGCGGCGGGGCTTCGGGGAGTGGCGAGGTGTCCAGCGGAGTCAGAGGTGGCAGTGGTGCGGTGTCCATCACCATTTTGCCTCTAAAAATAGACTTTTTAGCGATCGGTTCGATGGCTTTTGGCGAGTTTCGTTGGGTGTGCCAATAGTAGCCTCCTCCGCCCAATCCTAAGGCCAAGAGGCTAAGCAAGGCGATCCGGCGCGCTTTTCCAGACGGACTACCTCCAGCGGCGGTGCGGCTGGTTTGGATGGCGCTGGCGTGGGCGGGCAGCCAGTCTTTCTGGGAAGCGGTCCAAACCAGCGTGCTGGGTGGAAGGGCGTTGGATTGGAGCAATCCCTGCAAATCTCCGGCATCCATGGGCCCGCGCTGACGGCCCGATTTCAGGTAATACCATTTGGCTGAATCCATGCCTCCTCAAACATAACCCATTTTGCCGGTGACGCAATGAGCGTTGCCACATTTTCCGGGAGAGGCTAGATTGCCTTCATGAAATATTGGCTATGCGGATTCATCAGTATCGGACTGTGGGCAGCGGAACCGGATGGGGAAGCGGCCAAGAAACCGGCCGAGGCGCAGCCGTATTTGCGCTTTGAGGAAAAGCCCAATGGTGCCGCGCTGGAAGTGGGTGTGATTCGCCTGCAACACAAGGAGACGGGGGCCGTGGTGGACCTGGTGGGGGCGGTGCACATCGGTGATGCGGCGTATTACCAGCAGTTAAACAAGGAGTTCAAAGCGTACGAAGCGGTGCTGTACGAAATGGTGAAGCCAGCCAAGCTGGATCCGGCGCAATTTCAAAACCGAACGCCTTCGAGCGTGGGCATGATGCAGACCTTCATGCAAAAGCAACTGGATCTGGCCTATCAATTGGACGAGGTGGATTATACGGCGAAAAATTTCGTCCACGCGGACATGACCGTTAAACAATTTCGAAAACGCCAAGAGGCCCGCGGTGAGAGTATGTTTAAGCTGATGTTTAAACTAATGAAGGACGACATGGCCCGTCGCGCCAAAAATAAAACCGGGACGGACATTAGCTCAGCGGAATTACTGCGGGCCTTGTTGAACCCCAATCGGTCGGTCGAATTGAAATATCTGCTGGCCCGGCAGTTTAATGAAATGGAGCGGTTGACGGCCGGGTTGAA
>CAJWMQ010000057.1 GCA_913042895.1 uncultured Verrucomicrobiales bacterium
GGTCGAGGCTGCCGTTTAAACAATCATCACAACCGTCTCCATCAGTATCATCACAGGCATTTGTATTAAAGTCATAATTGTCGTCTTCATTTAGAACTCCATCCCCATCGATATCGGGGTCACCAGAATTACAAAGACCGTCACCATCATAATCTGTGCCGTCATTACTGGGATTATAAGTGCCGCTTTGACAGTCGTCACAACCATCGCCGTCTGTATCGCTGCATACAAATATGTTGAAGTCATCTGAATCGTTCTCATTTAACGACCCATCGCCATCAATATCGTCATCTTCCGTATCACAAACCCCGTCTCCATCTGTATCTGTTCCGTCGTTGCTAGGATCAAACTCTCCTGAATTGCAATCATCGCACCCATCATCATCCGAATCTCCACAGATACCTGCGTCGTAGTCGTCTGGATCAGCATCATTTGCTACCGAATCGTTATCTATATCCGGATCGCCCGAATTACATAGGCCATCTCCATCGAAGTCGTCTCCATCGTTGCCTGGCGCAAACGTCCCGCTGACGCAGTCATCGCACCCATCATTATCCACATCACTGCCCGCGGCATTGAGCACGCCATCATGGCCGGTGGTCGTGTAAGGATCCAACGCCACATCCGTAATCACCACCAAGTCCGGCACAGCTGCCTTCACAGCCTTCACCGCTCGCAACACAAGACAATCAGGATTCAGCGCCTCGGTGCCCCGTTCATCCTTCAATTCCACCGGCGTCACCGGAAACAAGGCCACGGCCTTGATACCCAACGCCGCAGCCGCCCGGCATTCCGCCACCAAACCTTCGATCGTGTGCCGCTCCACCCCCGGCATGGAAGGCACCGGCTCGCCCGCACCTCCGCCTTCACGCACAAACAGCGGATAGATAAAATCATTCACCGTCACCTGCGTTTCCTGCACCAAAGACCGCACCGAAGGATTACGGCGCAGCCGCCGCGGACGGCGCGACAATTGTGGAAAAACCTCAGCCATGGAGTATACGTATTAGATACAATAACTCCCTGAAATTCAAGGCAATTCACTTGCGAGGCCGCCCAAACAGGCTTAGGTTCCGGTATGGTTCAAACGCATTCGCGGCGCCGCCAGGCTTTTACCTTGATTGAGTTACTCGTGGTAATCGCAATTATCGGCATCCTAGCCAGCATGCTGTTACCCACCCTCTCCCGTGCCTTAGCCAAGGCCAAACGCATCAAGTGTGTGGCAAACATGCGCCAAATCGGCACTGGCCTGATTATGTTTGCACAGGATAACGATGACCGACTTCCCTGGCAGCTGACGCCTAGTGGGCAGATTGAACATTTCGGGAAAAATTTTGCCCTCGATCCCGGATCTATATTTGCCAGCCGGGGCGTGAAACGGGAAATTGTCACTCCAAAAATTCTTTGGTCGCCCTGTGATGCCGAACGCCAAGCTGCCGCGGAATACGCCGTGCAGGATTGGGAAACTTACAAAACTCGCGAAGGCCGTCCCATGCGCAATGACGCAATCAGCTATGTTTTCTGTGAAGGTGGCGACATCGGACGCCCCATGACCGTACTAGCAGCCACACGAAACCTATCCCATAGCGATCTGGCCGATGCCCACTGGGTTGGGGCCGATGAACGTGTGGACAAAGAAGGTAATCCACCAGAAAACGCCATGACCGGCCTGTTTGAAAGCCAAGGGCAACTCGCCCTCGCCGATGGTAGTGCAAAACTGTCAAAGGACAGTGACCTCACGGACATCGGCATGGTCGTCAAGGCGCACATTCAATCCAGTGGTGGGGTCAGTGTCGGTAATTCTAGCACACGCATTCTGCACGGCACGGGTGGTACGAAACAAACCAAACAGGTGCTGAGTGGCCTTAACGCCTCTCTGGCGCAGGCGAAGCAGGAAAATAAAATCGTGTACCTCCTATTCACCGGCTCCGATTGGTGCCCTTCCTGCATCAGCCTGAACAAAAAAGTCCTACAAAGCGCCCAATGGCAACAACGCGTTGGCGATCACGTCCTCATGCACATCTGTGATTTTCCTGTGCAGAAAAATATCTCTCCACAGGATCAAGCTGAGAACAACCGCTTGGCAAAGAGTTTTAATGTGACCTCCTATCCCACCCAGATTCTTCTGGATCCAAGTGGCAAGGTCTTGGATCGCCGTCAAGGATACTCCCCGGGCCCCATCACACCGTACATAGACCGTGTCCAGTCGTTTGTCCCCGTCGATGCGCCTCAAAATCAACAATAGCACCTTTCATTCCGTTTAATGGAAAACGAATCTCTTCGCAAATGGCTAATCGGCTTTGGTGTTCTGGGCGCATTGCTGGTTGGATTTATGGGCCAGCGATGGTTGCTGCCTGAGGAACAACGGTTGGTGTTTGCCGCCGGTCAGCGCGGAGGATTGTACCACGAGCTGGCGCAGCATCTGGCTACGGAACTCCAAGCCGCCCATCCGGGTTTGCGCATTGAGGTAATTGAAACGGACGGTAGTTTGGAGAATTCTCAACGCCTGCAAAACCGGAATGCCGATCTGGCGCTTCTGCAAAATGACACACAAGCCGGAGCACAAGCCCGCAGTCTCACCGCCATTCATCCGGAATTACTGCACTTCCTTTGCCACCGCGATGCCGGCATCCAATCCCTGCATGATCTGGCCGAGCACACCATTGCAGTCGGCCCCAAAGGCAGCGGATCCGAGCAGTTCACTCATGAACTTTTCCAATACCTCGGCCTGCCCGTGGCCGAATTGAATTTAAAAAACCTGTCCTTGGCCGAGGCCACGCGGCAACTGGTCGCCGGGGAAGTGGACGCTTTGCTGTTTCTGACTGGTCTTGGCAATGCTGCCTGCGCGCAGGCATTGCAATCGGGTAAAGTGCAATTGACGCCACTGGTCACAGCTCCCGATTCCGATTGGTCGCATGCCGGCACATGGGCCGAGACGTTGGCAGAAGGATTCCGTGTTCATTATCCGCATGTCACTCCGCACACGTTGCCGTTACTCGCCTACCCAGGAGCCGATGGCAAACCCGGCCATCCCAACCGCCCCATTCCCACGGTAGGCGTGAAAGCCGTGCTCACCTGCCATCGCGATTTGCCTGAAGAATTGGCCGAGACAATTACGCGCACAATCTTTGAGCATCGTGCGGTGTTGTCACAAAAGCATTCGGCTTTCAGTAACTTGGATGAGTCACAGGCCACCGCCCGGCTGCAATTTCCCACTCACGTGGGGGCTGAACAATTTTTCCGGCGTGATGAACCGGGCTTTCTGGTGAAGTACGCGGAGGCTATGGGTTTTATTTTGTCCGCCTGCATTCTTCTCTGGGGTCTGGGGAGTGGCGTGCGCAAGTGGTTACTGCAGAAACGGAAGGATCGGATTGATAAGTATTATCAGGGGATTGAAAGCATCATTGGCCGGTTGCGCGAAAATGAGGAGTGTGTGGATGAATTGGAGGCAGAACTGATCTCGCTGCGCAAAGATGCGTTGAGCGAGTTAGTGAAGGAGAAGCTGGCGGCCGATGAGTCGTTTGTAATTTACCAGAACATGGCCAACGGCTGTCAGCAGTTGTTGGCTCAGAAAAAACAGGAACGGCGACAGGCGGGCTGATGCCGCACTGCCGCCGTTCGTGAGTTTGTTCTTCCCGCGCTTACTTCAGGCGCTTGATGCGCACATTTCGAAACTGCACCGCTGCGCCGTGTCCGGCGAAGCCAAAGTAGCCCTCGGTGCGCAGGCGACCCTTATACTTAGCAATGGGTGCCATGGATTTCTCCACCTTGCTCAGGTCCGCATCAAGGATGGTTTCGCCGTTAAGCACGACCTTGATAGTGTGGCCTTTCACGGTGACTTCCTGAGTGTTCCATTCGCCAGGTTTCTTAAGGAACCCGCGTTTGGCGGCGACCATGCCGTAGGCGCTGCCGTGGTACTGCGCCGGGTGAAGCTTGGCGTATTTCTTGGAGGTGTTGTCGAGCACCTGCAATTCGCACATGCCCACATAGGCGGTATCCCCTTTACCTGGGTAACGAATGGCGAGGCCATTGTTGCCGCCCTCGGGCAGCTTGATCTCCAAGCGCACGACAAAGTCGCCGTAGCTGTCCTTGGTGTAGATGGTGCCGCCTTTGCCGGGCTTGCACTGGATGGTACCGTCGGTGACCTGATAGTTGTCAATCGGGCCGGCCCAACCGGTGAAATCCTTGCCGTTGAAGAGAGGCTTGAAGCCTTTCTCCTCAGCGACCGCGCTGAGGCTAAACAGTAGGGTAAGTGCGATGAGTTGTTTTTTCATATTAGTTCAATTCCTTGATGAAGATGTTGCGCCAGCAGATTTCGCCACCGTGGGTTTGCAACTGGATCGGGCCGCGGGCAATCAGAGGCTTGCGGTTCGCTTTGGGCGTTTTGCGGTCCCAGAAATTGGTGAGGGGCGCATTGTCCACGACGAGTTTGCCGTTGAGCTTGATGGTGACCTTGTCGCCGACCATTTTAATGTAGAAAGTGTTCCACTCACCAAAAGGCTTGTCGGCCAGCACGAGCGGGTCGCGACCGGGCGTACCGGCAGGGCCATTGTTCCAAAGACCTCCGGAGCCTTTGTCCGCGCCGATCTTCCATTTGCCACCTTCCTTGGTGGTATCCCAAATCTGGACCTGCGGCACGCCCCGCAGATAAATGCCGCTGTCGGCCTTAGCAACGGTTTTATAGTCCACGTACAACTCGAAGTCGCCGTAGTTTTTCACGGTGCTCAAGTAGAGGCCATGCCCGTCATTGATCAGGATGCCGTCATTCACGGACCAGTGTTGTTGGATGTCCTTGAGGCTGTCCGCCTTTTTTTTGGCCAACGCCTTCTTGTCCAGCGCCATCCATTTGGCGGGGTCTTCAGTCTTCAACCCCCACCAGCCCTTAAGGTCTTTGCCGTTGAAGAGGGCCTTGAACCCCTTGGGCGGCTGGTTGAGGTCGGCGCCCGTAACGGTGACGGCCGCGAGGAGGAATGCGGGGATGAGTTTCATCAGTTTCATGACAAAAAAATCGTTCGTGGAACGACCCGATGATGGGCTGACCACGAACGATTGCAAGCTCGGTCTGCGTTTGCCTAGTTAATCTTCGGCAGGCTCGCCGCGGCAATGGCTTGGCCGTGGCGTTTCTCAGTTTCATCCGGGAAGTGGAACTTGATTCGTTCCGCCAGTTCCGGGAATTCCGAGGCCATTACTTCCTTGGAGCGCGTGATGATGTGCTCCCCGCCGGGGCCGGTGGTCACGCGGCCCAGCAGCAGCACGTACTGGAATTCATAAAACTCCGCGTAATGCGCCAGCGTGTAGCCGAGGTAAATCCCGATGGCATCGTAAATCTTCAGCGCGCGCTCGTCACCTTCTTCCATCAGCTTTTGCACGATCTTCAACTGCTCGGGCATGCTCAAGCTGGCATCGTACTCAATACCCGAGGCCGGCAGCAGGCGGGCGACTGCTTGTTGCGAGAAATACTGTGCACCCACGCCAAGGTCGCCGCTCCATTCGTCGGCCGGCGCCTCGGGATGCAGATCCACCGGCGCAAAGGCCAGTTCGCTGAGCCACGTGGTGATGTTGCCATCCATATCCACATACCCGCCACCTTCGCTCGTGCCCATGGCAATGCCAAGCACACCGTTGCCGGATTCCCCCTTCTTGCGCAACGCCATTGAGCCAGCCAAGGCAGTCACCTCACCGTCATTAATCACTTCCAGCGGGCAATTCCATTCCTCGGCAATGTTGGTGAACATATCGCGCACCTTGGCCTCGAAATCCTCAGGGCCCACGCCGCGAAAGAGCGAGGCCCACGTCACCTTGTTGTGTGAGTAACAGCCGGCGGCGCTGCCGCCAATGGCGTCCACGCGCGGCAGATGTTCGGCGGCACGCTTGAGGGAATCGATGATGCCTTCGTAATGATAGTCCGGGTTCGGCTCAAAGTACGGATCCCACACGATCTCTTCGCTGAACTTTACTTCTCCATCAATCACCGCCGCCGCCTTGCGGTCACTGCCGCCCAAGTCGAAGCCGATGCGGCAACCGTCCAGATGCCGGCCAATCGGACGCGCCTGAGAATTTTCCGCGGGCAATTCGGCGCAAGCCACCACCTCAAGCGAGTGACGATTGTTCTTCACGCCAATCACGTCGTCGTCAAATTTGCCGAACTCGTTAGTGCGATAATAATCCTGTAGCCGATCGACATAAGCATCCGCGCCGCTCAGGTGAATCTTCCAGCCGCCGCGTTGCCACAGGAGAAATTTTACCATGCGCTCGAGGTGACGGAAATTGTTCGGTTCCAGCTCGTGATCAGCCGAGAACAGCACGGTGCGGTGATGAAACACGGAACCATCAGCCTGCTCGAGGCCGATGCCGACGTCCACTGCCGCGCCGGTGTCACGAACCGCCGCCTCGAAGGCGCGGTTCACCAGGATCGCCGGGCGAAAGGTGGGATGGAGTTCAGGAAGAAACTTCGGTTCGGGCAAAAGATTCACGTCACTCATTTTTCGGGGGGCGAATCCTGTTCTTTCCGCACCTGCTTGGCAAGCCATTGCAGGCCAGCCTCAGGGATTATTTCGTGGCCGCCCTGAAAAATCGTCACCCGCACGGCGCCTGATTTTCTACGGAAAAGAACAGTTTTTCCCCCATAACTCGCGTCGGCTGCCGTTTCCTTACGTAAGGCCACCGGCACCTTGGCTGTTTTCACAAACTCACCAATCAGTGCCGGGCTGAGGCGATCCTTAGGTTCCGCCAAGGCGTTGAAAGCCTCGAATGAATGACTGATTGGCACGCTGCCGTTATGGCCGTCAGTGATACCGGCGTTGATGTCCAGATTCACGCCGCGCGCGCGGGCCATGTAAGTAATGGCCGAGCGTTTCAAGGCATCCGCATGCGCCGGCGTGCCGGGCACAGGTTTATGACCGCCCAGCGCCGCCTCAATCTCGCCCGCATATCGCAGCTTGCGGGCGGCCGTTTCTGCATGCCACTTCACCAAATCTGAAATCGGCACCCACGCCGAGACACCCGCCCACAGTTCAGGCGCACGCCCCGCCATTAATAGGCCCGCATAACCACCGCCCGAGGCTCCAATTACATAAATTCGATTAGGATCAACGTTCCCTTGCTGCTTAGCCCACGAAACAGCACTGAGAATATCCTGTACTACAAGCTCCGAGCCCATCGACGACGGCGTACGATTACGCCCACGGAAGTTAGGATGAATGAAGTGCCAATCGTGATTCACAGCCCACTGACCGTAAGAAGTGTTCGCCTGCCGATAATCGCTAGACCACGAATGCAACCCCACCAACAACGGTCTCGCTTTTTTGGTTTTTGGCGCAAAATGTAGCGATGGCTGATCAGATTTATCTGCTGCACTGCGGTATTTGATTTCCTTGATTTCCGCTGGCCAACCTCTTAAAGCGGCCTGACTGCCTGTAGCAACAAACAGTATTATTAATATCACTAGAGGTTTCACGCACGCAGTTTGCCAAAGACACACAAAAGTCGAAAAGTCTTTTCCGTCACTGGTCAATGAATAGGATGCGGCCGTGTCACGCATTCGGATCGCAACACTGGAAGAAATTGAGGAGGGCAAAACCATCAAATTCTCCTTCGCACGTGGAGAGCGACCAATGGAAGGGTTTGTTGGACGATTTAAAGGGAAACTATTTGCTTACGAAAATACCTGCCGTCACATTCCAATTTCACTCGATTACGGCGATAACCGGTTTTTTACCAACCAAGGCGATGCGCTAATGTGCCAGACGCACGGCGCGGTGTATGAACCCGACACGGGGCTCTGCACGCGCGGGCCATGTGCGGGGGCGAGTTTGTTTCCCCTAGAAGTGGTGGAGGAAGACGGCGTGTTGTGGTTTAAGGAGGACTAAATTGCCTCTAAGCCAGGACGCCCTTCACCACTTTGCCGTGCACATCAGTGAGGCGATATTTGCGGCCTTGGAAACGGTAATAGAGTTTCTCGTGATCCATACCCATGAGATGCAGGATGGTGGCCTGTAGATCGTGCACGTGCACCTTATCCTCAGCGACCTTGAAGCCCAGCTCGTCGCTGGCGCCATAGGTGCCTGGCTTGGTGCCGCCGCCGGCCATCCATTGAGTATACACGTCCGGATAATGATCTCGACCAAGCACTTTACCCTTGGCTGTGCGGCCTTCGCGGAAGGGTGTGCGACCGAATTCGCCGCCCCACACGATGAGGGTATCCTCAAATAATCCGCGCTCCTTGAGATCCTTGATTAATGCGGCGATGGGTTTATCCATCGTCTTGCACTTATTGCGCAGACCATCACCGAGGCCGGTTCCGGCGCCGGTGCCGTGGAAATCCCAACCCCAATCGAAGAGGTGCACAAAACGTACTCCCTTTTCCACTAAGCGCCGAGCAAGCAAAATGTTGTTGGCCAAACTTCCAGCGCCGGGCTTGGCGCCATAACTCTCGAGGATGTGCTGCGGCTCCTTAGTAATATCCATGACTTCTGGCACGCTTGCCTGCATGCGATAAGCCATCTCGTACTGCGCAATACGCGTGACAGTCTCGGGGCTGCCGAGTTCCTTAGCCTGGATGCGATTCAGGTCATTGAGCGCATCAAGGCTCTTGCGGCGTAACGCACGGCTCATGCCTTTGGGGTTGGACACATAGAGCACCGGATCGCCCTTGGACCGACATTGCACGCCCTGAAACACGCTGGGCATAAAGCCGCTCCCAAAGGAGTTCTTGCCGCCATTGGGCTGTACGCCGCTGGAGATGAGTGCCACGAAGCCAGGTAGATTCTGGTTCGCGCTGCCGAGCCCGTACGTGACCCACGAACCCATGCTCGGCCGACCTTCGCGCGCGTTACCGGTGTAGAGCAGCAGCTCCGCCGGCGCGTGGTTAAACTGATCAGTCGTCATGGATTTGATAAACGAGATATCGTCCACGTGCTTGGCCAGCTCCGGCACCGCGTCGCTCATCCACGCGCCGGTTTGTCCGTGCTGTTTGAAATCGTGCGGCGTGCCCATCAGCTTCGGCACGCCCGAGGTAAAGGCAAACCGCCGGCCTTTCAGATATTCGTCCGGACAATTCTCGCCTTCCCGCTTCTGCAGCTGCGGCTTGTAATCGAACATGTCCAAAACTGGCGGTGACCCGGTCATGTGCAGGTAAATGACGGCCTTAGCTTTGGGCGCAAAATGCGGGCGGCGTGGTTTGAGCGGTTGCGTAGGATCAAACTCCACATCGGCCGAGGCCGTTTGCGCGCCGCCTATCATCGAGGTCAGCGCTGCCGCGCCTAGACCCATCCCTGCCTCGCCGAGAAACTGTCGGCGCGTGCGATGTAAAAGCTGTTCGTGTTGCAGATTCATTTTGGTAATCAGGTTAACGTTTCATGAACATCTCATCGAGATTCAAAATTACATTGCCGACGATGGTCCAAGCCGCAAGCTCGTCGGCTTTCATGCCCTCAGGAAGCGGACCAAGCGGGTCGGTGGCCATCATCTTGGCGGCCTCGGGATCCTGTTGGTAATCGGCCAGCAATTCGTTGAAGAGTTCCTCCAGACGACCCACCTCGGCGGACTTGGGCTCACGCGAGAGGCATAGGCGCAGACCGAAAGTCACCCGCGCGGCCGCCGTGTCGCCACCCTCTTTCATCATGCGGCGGGCCAAAGCCTGTGAGGCTTCCACGTACACTGGATCGTTCATCGTCACCAATGCTTGCAGCGGAGTGTTGGTGGGCACTCGGCGCACGGTGCAAACGTTGCGGTTTGGCGCATCAAACGCCGCCATGGAGGGGTACGGATTGGTGCGGCGCCAGTGGGTGTAAATACCGCGGCGATACTTGTCCTCGCCCGCGCTAGTTTTCCAGTCCATACCCGGCCCAAACGCCGCCGACACACCGAAGCTTGGTTGATAAGGCTTCACCGGCACGCCGTACATTTTGCTGCTGAGTAAGCCACTGACGAACATTGCCTGATCGCGGATCATCTCGGCGGTCAACCGCAAGCGCGGTCCGCGCGCGTAAAATCGGTTGGCCGGGTCGTTCTCCAAATGTTCCGGTGTGGAGCGTGAGTCCTGCCGGTACGCGGCGCTGGTGACCAGCAGTTTGAGAAACGTCTTAGGATCCCACTTCACCCGCATCAACTCGGTGGCCAGCCAGTCGAGCAACGCCGGATGCGTCGGCAATTCGCCCTGCGAACCAAACTCCTCGCTGGTGCGTACGATGCCGGTGCCGAAGATGGATTCCCAATATCGGTTAGCAATCACGCGCGCGGTGAGCGGGTTCCCCTCATCCAGAATCCAGTCGGCCAGCTGCAGGCGGTTGGGCTTCTCAGCGGTCGGCACGCCGAACACTTCAGGCACGCCCTCGTACACGCGCTTGTCTTTCTGCTGATAGTTACCGCGCAGCTGAATATGCGTCTCGCGGCCCTTGGCCATCTCGCGCATCACCGGCACGGTGGTGGTGCCTTTCATACCGGCGAGCTGTTTTTTGGCCGCTTCCAGCTCCTTCGCCTTGGCGAGGATCTTGGGGTTGTTGTCGGCGAAATAACCCTTGAGCCGTTTCACTTGCGCCACGCTGCGTTTTTCAACCGGCGTACTGAGAATGCCGTGCACGTCCTGGGGCAGCGCCTGCTCCAGCTTAGGCAACGCGCCGACGATGATGGAGATGATGACCTCCTCGTCCTTGAGATCCTTAATGGTCACCTCGGCGACATCGCCCTCGGCCACGTCGACAGCGCCCTTGAATTTCAGGAAACCCGGATCGCGCGTGTTGGGCACGGACACGAAGGGCAGCAACCGCGCACCGTCGAGCGCGTAGTCGACATTCACCTTGAAGACCTTGTTGGATTCCTGTTTCCAAACCACCTTGCGATCGGCGTCCAGCACCTCCACGCGATGCACCTTGAGCCGCTCGGCTAGGCCGGAGTCGGTGCGGTTCCAGAGCGCGAGCTTCTCGATGGGCTGTTCGCTACCGAGATCCACCTCCCACCACGGGTTGTCTTCCTGCGCTGTGTGCGTTACGGTTTCCTTGGCAAAATCGCCACTGGTATTGCCGTCATTGCCGTACTTCGCCGGGCCACCGAAATCCGTGCTGCTTTGGGTGGCTTTGCCTTTGGGCGCGATGTTGGCGCCGTTGCTGAAAACCTGCACCTCACCCAGATGAAGAAACACGCCCTTGCCCACGTTGGTGACGCGCACGAAGCGACCCTTTAAATGTTTCGCACCCTGCGGCCGCAGCTTCAGCGTCACGCGCGCCGGATCCACCCCAGCCACCTGCAGGCGATCGAATTTGCCGGGCAGCGGCAGCACATTCAGCTGATTGCCTTCGCGTTGAATCTGCAACCGCTTCACCGGCACGTGCTGCTCGAACTGCTTGGCCCACGGTTCCAGCCCATCCAACGCCGTGGCCTTAAGCTGATTCAGCTCCTTCTCCAGCGCGGTCACCTTCAGCTCGGTGGCCGCCCGTTGCTTTTTCTGTTCATCCGTAAACAGGCTGACAAACGGCGCCTCGTCGCGTTTGTCGCTGTCCTCGGTGTTGTTGAAAATCGCGAACATGCGGAAGTACTCCTCCTGGCTCAGCGGATCGTACTTGTGATCATGGCATTGCGCGCAGGCCATCGTGGTGCCCATCCACACCTGCATGGTGGTGTTTACGCGATCGACCACCGCTACATTGCGAAACTCCTCATCGGACGTGCCACCTTCGTTGTTCGTCTGCGTGTTACGATGAAACGCAGTGGCGATCAGCTGATCATTGGTCGGTTGATCGAGCAGATCGCCCGCCAGTTGTTCGCGCGTGAATTGATCAAACGGCATATTGCTGTTAAGCGCGCGGATGACCCAATCGCGATACCCCCAGATCGTGCGCGGCTGATCATCCGCGTAACCGGTACTGTCAGCGTACCGCGCAAGGTCCAGCCATTGCCGCGCCCAATGCTCGCCATACGCCGGCTTGGCCAAGAGACGGTCCACGAGTTTCTCATACGCTTCCGGCGAGGTATCAGCCACAAACGCCGCCACCTCCGCCCGCGCCGGTGGCAACCCTGTTAAATCCAAGCTCACTCTTCGTATTAACGCCTGCTTGTCCGCCACCTTCGAGGGTGCCCAGCCACGCTTCTCCAGTTGCGCGAGGATAAAGCGATCCACGTCGTTGCGGCTCCACTGGGAATTCTTCACCGCCGGCACTGCTTCACGTTTCGGTTTTACATACGCCCAGTGCGGCTCGTACTCCGCGCCTTCAGCGACCCATTGTTTCAGGATCGCCTTTTGCTCCGCCGTCAGGGCGAGCTTGGATTCCTTGGGCGGCATCAGTTCATCGGCGTCTTTGGCAAAAATTCGGTAGATCAGCTCGCTGTCCTCCACGTCGCCCGGCTTAATGGCGAATAGCCCGCCCTTATTTTCTGCAACTGCAGCCTCGCGCTTATCCAACCGCAGTTTTGCCTTACGGGCGGCAGCATCTGGTCCGTGACAAGTGTAGCAATTCTCCGAGAGAATTGCGCGGACATCGCGATTAAATGAAATCTTCTTGGGTGCCGCCGAAGCCATCGCCGTCAACAACCCGAAGCTCAATAAAATCCGCCAATTTTTCATGCCAAAAATCAATCATGCCGCCCGTGGGGAGGCGTGTAAAGATTGGATGAGATTGGGCGAAAAAAGATTCATACCAAAATTGGTTTCACCACTTTTCCATGCACATCGGTTAGGCGATATCGCCGGCCCTGAAACTTGTAGGTGAACCGCTCATGATCAATGCCCAGCAAATGCAGCAGCGTGGCTTGGAAATCGTGCACATGCACGCGGTCCTGCACGGCGTTGATACCCAGATCGTCACTCGCACCGTAGGTAATGCCCGGCTTCACCCCGCCGCCGGCCATCCACGTGGTGAAGGCGTAAGGATGATGATCGCGCCCCCATTGCTTGCGATTCCGGATGTCACCCTGAATAAACGGCGTGCGACCGAATTCGCCACCCCAGACCACCAAGGTATCCTCCAGCAACCCGCGTTGTTTGAGATCGGCAATCAATCCAGCGCTCGGCTGGTCCGTGTCGCGGCATTGATTGTACAGCTCGGTGGTCACGCTGCGGTGCTGATCCCAGCCCGCGTGCATCACCTGTACAAACCGCGTGCCGCGCTCAATCAACCGGCGCGCCATCAGGCAGTTGTAGGCAAAGGAGCCGCGCTCCTTCACCGAGGGCCCGTAGAGATCCAGCACACTCTTCGGTTCCTTAGCCACATCGGTGAGTTCCGGCACGCTGGTTTGCATACGGTAGGCCATCTCGTACTGTGCAATGCGCGTGAGAATTTCCGGGTCACCAAACTCCGCATGGCGCATGCGGTTGAGTTTACCCAGATCATCAAGCATCCCACGACGCTCTTGGCCTGTGATGCCGTTGGGGTTTTGCAAATACAATACCGGATCGCCGCCCGCACGAAATTTTACACCCTGAAAGCGCGAGGGCAGAAATCCGCTGCCCCAGTAAAAATCATAGAAAATCTGACCGCAGGTCGTCCCCTTGCTAACGCTGGTCATCACCACAAACGACGGCAGACTGTCCGTGTCGCTACCCAGCCCATAGCTAAGCCACGCGCCCAGCGTCGGTCGACCGGGCATTTCCGCGCCGGACATGAAAAACGAAATCGCAGGCGCATGGTTCACCTGCTCAGTGTGCATGCTCTTAATGAAGCAAATATCATCGGCCGCCTTACCCACGTGCGGCATGAAGTTGCTCACCCACGCGCCGCTTTGCCCGTGCTGCTTGAACGGCTCAATCGGCGCCAGCATCAACTTGCCCTGCGGATTTCCCGTCATGGTGCTGAACCGTTTGCCCTCCACAAAATCCTGAGGCACCGGCTTGCCATGCAACTGCTCCTGCAACGGCTTGTAGTCATACAAATCCGTGTGCGTTGGCGCTCCATTCATGAATAGATAAATCACCCGCTTCGCCTTGGGTGCAAAATGCGGCAGTGAACCCAGCCCGCCAAACGCCCCGTCGGTCTGGCCCGCCAAGCCGTCTTGTTGTAACAGATCCCCCAAAGCCGCCGCGCCAATCCCCGTCGCCGTCCGGCCGAAAAACTGCCGGCGATTGATCATGAGCTGGGATTCAGTCAATGGATTCATATCATTCACGCGTGATCACTTCGTCGAGGTTAAACAGCAGATTGCACAGCACCGTGTATGCCGCATGATCGGTCACGGTAAGGGTTTCGTCGCGGACATGTTCGCCGACCTTTAACAACTCCTGCGCAGCCTCAGGTTTGGCAGCGTAGGTGACGCGCAATTGCTGGATGCGCTGTTGCAGCACGACCGCTTCCTCTGCGGATGGCGGGCGGGCAGTCGCTAGGCGAAAGGCATACGCCACGCGGGCTACGTCATCGACTCCGCCTTCGTGAAGAACCCGCTGGGCCATTGCGCGGGCGGCTTCTACATAGGTAACATCGTTGAGGGTGATCAATGCATGCAGCGGCGTGTTCGTCCGCGCGCGGCGCACTTCACAGGTCTGGCGTTTGGCTTCATCAAAGAACATCGTGGGCCCCACAATACGCCGCCAGAAAGTATAAAGACTACGTCGATACAAAGCTTCGCCTTTGTCCTGTGCGTAGCGTTTTTTGCCAAACGTGCTTTCGGCCCAAACGCCCGGCGGCTGATAAGGCTTCACTGGAGGCCCTCCCATCCTTTCCACCAACAGTCCGCTTATCGCCAGGGCCTGATCACGAATCATCCACGAAGGCAACCGGTAGCGTGTCATACGTGCCAGCAGCCGGTTTTCCGGATCGCGCTCGTGCAACGCAGATGTCACCGCTGAGCTTTGGCGGTAGGTTGCACTCAGCACGATCCGTCGATGCAGCCCCTTGACGTTCCAGTTATCGGAAACAAATTCCTGCGCCAGCCAGTCAAGCAAACCCGGATGACTCGGCCTTTCACTTTGCACACCAAAATCCTCGGTGGTCTTCACTAATCCCGTACCAAAGAACTGCTGCCAGATCCGGTTAACCGTCACACGAGCGGTCAACGGATGCTTGGAATTGACCAGCCACTCCGCCAATCCCAACCGGTTGCGCGGAGCATCTTCTGGTAACGGCGGCAAACTCTCCGGCGTGTTACTGCTCACCACGATGTCCGTAGGCTTGTTGTACACACCGCGGATGAGCACGCGCGTTTCGCGCTTGGTCCCATCACGCATCACCATCACTTTGGGGAACGCTTTGCGCAAATCGTTGATGCGTTTTTTCGCGGCATCTGTCTCGGTTTGCAACCGGCGCAATTCAGGGTCATTCAAACTGTAGGCTTTGCTGACTATCTCCTTCATAGCCACCGTACGTTTGGCGGGCTCAGCCTGCAGCGCTGTCAGTAATTCGTCTGAACCAAAGCCCGGCTCGCCTGCATTAGAAACGGACACGCGAAACCGTCCCATTACATGCTGCTTAGCCGAGTGATTAAATTTCATGAGAACCGTCAACTTGGTGCCAGCTTTTTCCACCGCAGGTTCAGCAAGCGTGAATATTGCCGTGTGTGCCTGCTTAACACCTTGCTGCCCCGGCCATACTCCCCATCCACTACCGGCGTTGTCATCAATCGCCTGTTTCACATCAAGGCCGACCTGATTGAATGTCGATTTAGCGCCCGTTAGCTTCAATTCCTTTGGTTCGGAACCCGTGCTCTCGATCATTATCTTGAAATCCGTTAGCACAAAGTTGCCGCCTTTCACGCGGCTCAACCCGCCCGCAGGCAAACTCGCATGCTGCAATGCCTCCAACCGCACATGACGAAACGGTTTCACGCCCGCGGCCATTTGCACCGCATACTCATCGCGATCGGGCAGCTTGCCTTTCGCCAGCACGGATTGATCCGGCAGCAATTCCAAAGTCTGCTGCTGCGCGCGGGCGGCGATGGGTTTCAGTGACGTCCACGCCGAGGCTGATCCGCGCTTCAACTGCTCCGCTTCCCACTTCGCCTGCCCTTGTGCCAATACCGCGCGTCGGGCGGCGATGGCTTTCGTATGCGCGGCGATCTTTTGCTCGAGACCGGCAATCTCCTTTTTCTGCTCCGGTGTGCCCACCTGAATATTGGGCGCCATTGCTGGATCTCCACCACCACCATTCACCGGCGTTTGATTGAAAAAAGAATACATGCTGAAGTAATCACGCTGACTGATCGGGTCGAACTTATGATCATGGCAGCGGCAGCAATTAAAGGTCAGCCCCATCCAAACCGTGCCGACCGTTTCAGTCTGATCAAAAACATACTCCACACGGTTTTCTGCTGCGATACGGCCACCTTCGCCGTTGATCATGTGGTTACGATTGAAGCCCGTCGCCAGCACCTGCTGCTCCGTTGCATTCGGCAGCAGGTCGCCGGCGATCTGTTCCACGGTAAAGTCGTTGTACGGCTGATTGGCATTGAAGGCGCGAACCACCCAATCACGCCACGGCCACATGGTTCGTTCGCGATCACCCTGATACCCATTGCTATCGGCATACCTTGCGGCCTCGAGCCAATCCCAAGCCATACGCTCGCCATAACGCGGTGAAGCCAAAAGGCGGTCGACCACTGTTTCAAATGCCTTGGGAGATTTGTCTTTCTGGAAAGCATCCACTTCGACCAAAGTGGGGGGTAATCCAGTGAGATCCAAAGTTACTCGGCGCAACCATGTAATCCGATCCGCTGCCTTGGAAGGCTTCAAACCTTCCCGCTCCAATCGCGCCAGAATAAAGTTATCGATTCCACTGCGCGGCCAATTGGCCAGCTTCACTTTTGGCGGGGCCACGGGTTTAGGAGTTTCATACGCCCAATGCTTACCCCACTTGGCACCCGCATCGATCCATTCCTTGAGCGTCGCCTTTTGGGCTGCGGTTAGTTTCAGATTCGATTCCGGCGGCGGCATGAGTTCATCCGCATCCTTTGAAAAAATGCGCGCGATGATTTCGCTCTCTGCACTTTTGCCCGGAACAATGACCTCCTGCTTGGCATCCGCCTCCACATCCAAACGCAGCTTAGCTTTACGCGCGTTAGCATCGGGACCGTGACAGGTAAAACAGGTGTCCGAAAGGAT
>CAJWMQ010000058.1 GCA_913042895.1 uncultured Verrucomicrobiales bacterium
CAGCACGAGCGACATTTGCAAAAGAATTTTGAGCTTCGCCTCAATGGCGGCTTTGCGGCAATCGGCAAAGCGTTCCGCGCAATCGCCGCCCTGCAGAAGAAACGCCTCGCCTCGCGCGGCCTTCGCCAGGTGCGTTCGTAAGGCATCGACTTCCCCGTGATTCACCAACGGCGGCATCGAGCGCACGGCATCGAGCGCGGTGTTCAGCGCAACCGCATCAGTGTACTTGGGCTGCTGCACAATAGGCTTGTCGCGCCAAGAATCCAGGGTCCAATTGGCTACCACGTCATTCACTAGTGGGGACAGAAAATGGATCGAGCGCTTTGGGTTGGGTTTCAGGCTGCGGCCCGATTGCCGTATGGCGGATGACTTTGGGTTGGCCAACAATCAGCCAGCCTTCATCCTGAAATTCAACACACTCAAAGGCGACGCCGGTTTCCAAATCCTCGCCATCGGCCTGATAGTGAAGGATCACGACGCCGCCATTGAGACCGGCTTGCAGGTAGTTATCGGTAATTCGGGAAGTGTCGATTTTTCCCAGTTTGGCGGCTTCAGGGTTGAGGCCGGCTTCGGTAAGGGCGAGAACGAATTGCAGATACTGTTGCTCCATGAATTGCCGACGCAGCTTGGGGAGTTCGGCTTCTTGGGACTGCCAAAATTCGTCGGTGTTGGACTGCTTGATTTTGCCGATGAGACTGTGCAGCGTGAAGTAGCGGGCCTGTTCTTTCTCTGAGCGTTCTTTACGGGGGTTTTTTTCGGCGTCGGCCAGTTCGGCTTCGTAGTTTTCTAGGGCTCGCGCGTTTCGGGCTTGGGCGATGACTTTCCAGTTGTTTAAGCCGTGGCCAAGAATGGAGAGCATCATCATATCCTCGGCGTCATTGTCTGCGAGGGTTTGCTGGAATTCCTGGGCGAGATCCTTGGGCTCCCGCTTGGCTTTGGCGAGGCGCAGGCCGGTCTTTTTAGGAGGGGCGGCCTGTTCTTTTTTAGGCGAGCACCCGAGGATTAATCCAAGAAATATGAACCAAACATATCGCACGAGCCGAATGTAGCCCCGTGGAGGCTAGGCTCAAGGGGGGGTTATCGACAGGGTTATTTGTTGAGGGCCTTCTTGAGATCGGCAGTGTAAGCTTGGGCGTTTTTGTTGCCGAATCCTTCTTCGCGATGTACCACGCCACCGTCGACATCTAGGACCAGTACGGTTGGAAAGCTCCCTATTTTATACTGTTCTGCCAGAGCGCGGTTGGCGAGTTCTACTTTTTCGTCAAGAGGCTTGTTTTTTGGGAAGTCAATAACGACCAACTCGAGGTTTTTCTCAGCGAAATCGAGAAACGCTTTTTGCGTGAGCACATGGTCGTGTAGTGCCATGCAGGGCGGGCACCAGTCACTGCCGGTGAAATCCACGAATACAAGCTTGTTGTTCTTGGCGGCTTGAGCCTTGGCGATCTCGAGATTGTCGCCCCACAGTTGCTTGGCGCGGGGATCGGGCGAGGGGACTTCGGCAGCGTTCTGGTATGCGTTTTGTTGTGGTCCGCAGGCGGTTAGGCCCAGCATGGCGGTCAGGCAGATGAGGGGTAGTAGTTTCATTACTTCTTGGGGGTGGGGGGAGTGGGTTTAGGGGGCGTGAGGGATTCGATGAAATCCGCTGGGCTAACGCCGTTGTAGCCGTTTAGACGTTGGACTTCGGTGCCGTTGGCTTCGAGCACGAGCACGGTTGGGAAGCTCTGTATGCGATAGGTGTGCGCGAGGATTTGATTAGCTTTCCGTTGCGGATCGGCTTGTGGTTTGTTGCGCGGAAAATCCACCTTCACGAGGACAAAGTTTTCGTTGGCGTGTTGGAGAAACTCCGGGTGGGTTAACACTTTATCGTGCAGGGCTATGCAGGGTGGGCACCAATCGGAGCCGGTGAAGTCTACGAAGAGCCGTTTCTTTTGTTCGGTGGCGCGTAATTGGGCTGCGGGGAAATCCTCGGTCCAGGCCTTTTCGGCTTCGGCTTGGATGGCGAGGTCGATGAGCTCGATATCGGCGCCCAATACCCAGCCGTGGCCGGGGAGTTTCACGCAGTTGTTTAGCTTGAGCTGATAGCTGCGGCCGGCGCAACTGAAGAGCACATCGGCTGCGCCTTCGGGCAGGGGAGTGGCCAGGTTTACGCCCGGCCGCACGACGATGCTCGGGGCGGTGGATTGTGTCCAATCCGGGGTATCCTCAGCGGCGGCTTGGGTTAGGAGGGTGGTGTTTTGTTTTTTGAATTCCTGCACGCCTTCGGTCAGGCCGGCTTTCATCGGATCAAATTGACGGTCCGGTTCGGCGAGAAATAGTTCGAGTTTTTTTAGTGTATTGGTGTGTACGGCCGTGCGGTTGGTGGCGGGCACGGCCTTGATGCGGGCAGCGCTGATGCGGGCGTCGACGATGTACACTTGTTTCATTCCAGTGTGCAGGGTTTCCTCGGGTAATCCCCAGAGCGCCAGGGGAGCGAGCTTGGCGGGGTCGCCACTGAGGAAGGCAGCATGCACCTGACCGGCGAGTTCGCGGATTGCCGCTTCGGCTTCGCCCTGCGGATCAGCCTTCACCGGCGGCTTGGGCTGGGTGGGCGTGGGTTGAGCCTCGGGTTTGCAGCCGATGAGGCCGGCCGCTAATAGTGTGATTCCCAGTACACATGTTAACGAACCGCGCATGGGCTCAAGGTAGTCGCGTGCTGCACCGGCGTCAATCCGCAGCCGTCAGGTCGAGGCGAATCTTCAGTCCGCCGAGAATGGAGTAATCCTCGGAAGTGAGTGGCGCTAGTACGAGCGCCCAGCGCGGTCGAAATTCTTGCCGTCAATTAGGCGCCCTTGAAGATATTCGCCCCGAAGTTTCACTAGATCCGTGGCGGCGTAGTAAAAATACACTGTGCCAGTGTACAGACGGCCCTTTTTCCAGAGACCCTCGCGATGAGGGAGCCCAGCTGCATCGCGCTGCAAACCTTCGCCTTCGCGGAGGCCTCCGAGGAATTCGCCCTCGTAAAGCACGCGCCCTTCGGTATCTGTTTCCTGGCCAATCCCGCTAAACGGGGTGGTGGCTCCCGCGGCATACACCAACCCATCGGCCTGACGGGTTATCGCCTGCACGAGAGTGGTGGCCGGGGCTGATTGCGATTCGGGGGTGGGAAGTTGAGGGATAGTTGGCTCCGTTGGTTTGGCGGGTGCGGGAGCCTCCACGGTTTCCGGATTGAAGCCGGGTATCAATGGTGGCGCCATGTAGGGCGGCTCGGTTGGCGAAATATATGGCTGGGTGTTCGGCAGGGTTTCAGGCTCGGGCAAGGTGGGGGCGAGGGCAGTTGCTTCTGCGGCTTCATCCGGCCCGAGATTATCGGGGATCCGAATCAACGGCTGCTCTGTCACGGGCGCGGTGGAGTTTGGAAACGTAATGCCGCAGCCCGTATTCAACAGCGCCAGCGCCAATCCAAGCGCCAAGCCAAGTGTGAGGTTCATGGTCTTCACAGTACCCCCAAACAGAGCAAATGCAATGCCAGCCGGGCAATTAAGGTGCCTGATGGTTTCCCTTATTACGGCTGTTCAGCCCCATTTTTGTAGGCCTTCCACTTCTCGTATTCGGGGGACGCCATGTAGGCGGCGAAGGGCTCGGCTTTGTTGAAATCAATTGGAAAACGGACGGGGGTTTCGGCCTCCAGCGTCTTGAGTATGCGGGTGGTTTCGACGTGGTTTTGGATCTCAATCGCCTGATCGAGCAGAATGCCATAGCCTTCGGGGGCCTTGTCCGGCAGGGCTCTGATGAGCGTCTCCACGAAGCCTCGCGCCGCCTCGGCATCGTTTTGGCCGATCGCGATGTTGGCGCGGATGAGGTTCAGATAGGGATCACCGCCCACCTGTTGATCGAGCTGATCCACGGCCTTGGCGGTTTTGGGATAATCCTGTTTGAGAAAATGATAATCCATCAGCAATAGCGGTAGATTATCCGCCTTGGGAAACGTGGTCTGAAAGGCTTCGACGGCTTGTCGGTAAGCATTGCCGATCGGCTTGCCGGCCTGCATTTTTTGTGCGGCCACGCCGTTGGCCGCCACAATGCGCATTTGCATGATGCTTTTTTGTTTCTGCCACCGAGGCGGGAGGGCGCTCAGAATGGCCTCCGCGGTGGCGGGTTTGCCGGCTTGCAGGGCGGCCGAGGCGCGTTGCATGCCTTGGGCGACAGCCAGACTGTCGGCCTCGGAGCCTCCGGATAACTGCCCCACCATGCGGCCAAGCGTGTGGCTGAGCGGTTCGCCGGTGACATAAACATACACATCCACCGCCACCGGCTGTTGGCCGGCGTTGCGGCCGATGGTGAGCCGATGATAGTTCAAGCTGCCGTCTGGCGGAATCAGGCGCATGTGAGCCGTGGCGCCTTCGGGAGTTTCCTCCACACTCAGGAACCGGTAATCGCCGGCCCTCAGATTGTTGAGCAGATTCCCGCTCAACGTGCTGAGAATACCGCGGGTCACTTCCTTGGCCTGAGCCGTGCCGCGCATATTTTCCGGCATGCCGTGCTCCACCATGGCCGCCAAATCCAGCAACTTTGCAAACTCGGCGGCATTGTTGTGTTGCACCGCCTGCTCTAGGGCCCGTCCCAACGCTTCCGCTTCGGTCAGGGTAATCTTGGGGCCTTGAGTCACCGCCTTGGGCGGTGCCGAAGGCGGCTCAATTTGCTCCAGAGTTTTCGGCTCTTTTTTGCAGGCACACAACGCCAGCAACAGGGCGCACCCGAAAGTTATCATGGACTTCACGCAGTGGATGCTAAGAAACCGGTGATGAATCGTCTATGGCAAATCAAGTGCTTCGTGGTGGCGTGAGTTTACTTGGCGGTAGCATCGGCCCATGCCGATCTATGAATTTCATTGCGCTGATTGTGATAAAAGTAGCGAATTGCTGGCGAGATCTAGTGATTAGAGCGATGAAAAATGCCCGCATTGCGGCTCGGGCCAGTTGGTGAAACAGCTTTCAACATTTGCGTCTGCGTTGGCCGAGGCCCCTTCCGGCCAGCCGCCTCAATGTACCGGAAATCCCGGTGCCTGTGGCATATGCGAATAAATCGTGGGAAAATACGCCGACTTACTTGATTCTATGACACTCTTTGTTTTTTTGTGCGATAATTACTTTGACTGAACAGAGCGTGTTTGGTCTTCTCCGCGTCCCTTCAAGGAGATGAAGAGCCCAAATCCTAACAAATCGTTCGATAAAGTCATGGCAGTGATTGCTATTTTGGCTCTGATTGGGTTCGTGGTGGGCTTGTTCAAGATCATGGGTTAAAGGACTGTTTGCGCCTTGTTTTCACGCAGTCATTGCGTCATATATTTGCCAGCACGAACTGAATGCGACGGTGAATTTAGCCGTCCACATCTATGTTACCCGTGAAATTGCGTTTTCTTTTCTTATTGGCTGCAATCGTGGCGTTTGGCGGTCCGGTGGTGGCGAAGGAGAAACTGGCGACTGCGGAGCAGCGGTTTGGCGGTAAGACGGAGCAGGCGGAGAGCCCGAGCTTTCGTCGGCACGTCGTGCCGCTGGCCAGTAAACTTGGTTGCAGCGGGCGGGAATGCCACGGCTCGTTTCAAGGGCGCGGGGATTTTCAGCTGAGCCTGTTTGGCTACGATTTCGGTAAGGATCACAAGGCGATCACCAATGACTCGGAGCACCGTATTCGTGTGAATCTGGACAATCCCGCAGAGAGTTTGTTCATTCAAAAACCGCTTAAGCAGGTGAAGCACAAAGGCGGGGAGATTTACGACGAAGGCAGCTGGGAGCACAATGTGATGCTCAAGTGGATTCAGGACGGGACGAAGCTGGATGTGGAAGAAACCGGCGCGTTCGACCGGCTGGAGGTATTCCCCAAGGAATTTGTTGGTAAACAGGTGGGTGATACGATGCAGCTTAAGGTTTTGGCCTACTGGAAGGATGGCACGGTGGAAGATGTGACCGCCTTCACGCGGTTTGACACCAATGACGAAAGCGTCGCGACGGTTAACGATTTGGGCGAGGTGAAAATAGTCGGCAAGGGCGATTCCCACGTGGTGGCATTTTACGACAATGGCGTGTTGCCACTGCCCGTGATGTTACCGGTGAGCGATCAAGTGGGCACCAAGTATCCAAAAGTGAAAGCCTCCACGCCGATTGATAAAGCGATTGCCACCAAGCTGCAAAAGGTGGGCATTGTGCCCAGTGAGATTGCCACCGATCAGGAATTTCTACGTCGGGTGACTTTGGATGTGACCGGCACGTTGCCGACGGCGAAGGAAGTGAAAGATTTTCTCGCCAGCAAGGATTCTAAGAAACGGCCGAAGAAGGTGGACGAACTGCTCGCCCGCCCGGCGTACGCGGCTTGGTGGGCCACGAAGCTCAATGATTTTCAGGGCAACAGTCCACAGCAAATCCGCGTTAGTCAATACCTGCCGCGTGATGTAAATCTTAGCAGCGATTGGTACAACTGGGTGTACAAGCGCGTATTGGAAAATAAACCTTACGACGAGATCGTGGAAGGCATTGTCATGGCTTCTGGAAGGTCTAATCAGGAGCAATCCTACAGTGATTACGTTAAGGAAATGGCGCAGTATCATCGGGAGAACAATCCCAAGGATTTCGCCGAGCGCAAGGACATGCCGTGGTTTTGGGCCCGGCGCAACATTAGTCAGCCCGAGGAGAAGGCGATGGCCTTTGCCTATAGCTTTTTAGGTGTGCGCATACAATGCGCTCAATGCCATAAGCATCCTTTTGATCAATGGACTCAGGCTGACTTTAACTCGTTTGAGGCCTTCTTTGAGCGTATTAACATGGGCAATCAAACTCTTGCTCAAGATAAGGGGCACACCTTTAAAAATCTCAGAGATAATCTAAGTGAGATGGCTGGTTACGATAAAAAAGATAAAACCCAAAACTTAAATCGTCTTTTGCGCCCAATAGTGGAGAAACGTGTAGCAGCGGGTCAGCCTGTGCCTTGGCAGGAGGTTTACATTCGCACGGACAAAAGGAAAAAATATACGGCTAAAGAAATTGAGAAGATCAAGAAACGCAACCCGAACTTCAACACCCGCGTGATCACCCCCAAGGTGCTCGGCGGCGATACCATGGATGTGAAATATCCCGACCCGCGCACGCCGTTGATGGCCTGGTTGCGGGCCGAGGAAAATCCCTACTTCGCCCGCGCTTTTGTGAACCGTGTGTGGGCGCATTATTTCAACCGCGGCCTGGTGGAGCCGGCCGATGATCTGAACCTCGCCAACCCGCCCACCAACGTTGGCGTCATGACGCATCTCGCCGAGGGCTTCGTGTCCAGCGGTTACGACATGAAATGGGTGCACCGTGAAATTTTAAACTCCGACGCTTACCAGCGTTCTTGGCGCGTGAACGCCACCAACGAGCATGATGACAAGAACTTTAGCCGTTACGTTATCAAGCGCCTGCCCGCCGAAGTGGCCGCCGACGCCATTCGTTTGGCCACCGGCTCCAGCGAGCGCGTGGAGGAATTTGCCAATAATATGGACACTCGCATGATCGGCAACAGCAGCGTGGGCAATTACCGCGGCCGCTCCGCAAACTACATGCTCGGCATCTTCGGCAAACCGCAGCGCGAGAACAATTGCGACTGCGAGCGCACCGTCGATCCGACTTTGCTGCAGACTCTTTACACCCGGAATGATCCCGAGATGCTCACGCAGCTTTCCGCCCGCGGCGGCTGGCTCGATGAACTGCGTCGGGAACACAAGATTCTATCCGCTGACGATAACCACCGTCAGATCACCCGCTATCAGAAGAACATTAAGACCGCCCGCAAACGTCTCGCGCAATTGCACGCTGCCCTGCCGAACAAGCCTGTCGACGGTGAGCCCGGCGCGCTGAAGGTGTACGAGGCCAGGATTCAGGCCTATAAAAATCAGAAGATGAGGATCGACAACGCCCTGCGCGAGTACACCGAAAAAATGGCCGAGCTGCGACCGCAACCCGGTGCCGTGCAGGAGTTGCCAGAAGGCACCGAAGCGCTCATCACCGAGACTTTCCTGCGTACCGTGAGCCGGTACCCCACCCACAAGGAAATGGAAATGGCCCTTACGGATCTGGGCAAAGCCCCGAACGTCGTGGTCGGCGTGCAGGAACTCCTGCTGGCCCTGCTCAACACTAAGGAATTTATGGTTAATCACTAGGGTAGACTTGAGATTAATTTAACTTTAACCAACACACTACAATGGCAACACACACATTCTGCGACGGCGTTCAGCGGCGCGATTTCCTAAAGGTCGGCGCGGTCAGCGGATTCGGGCTGGGCATGGGCTTACCCCAATTTTTAGCCAAAGCCAGCGAAGGCCAGCTTAACCCCAAGGCCAAGGGGAAGGCGGCGATCTTCGTGCGATTAAGCGGCGGACCCACTCATATGGATACCTTTGATCTCAAGCCGGATGCGCCTGATACGCACCGCGGCGAGTTTAAGGAGATCAAAACCAATGTGCCCGGCATGCGTTTCTGCGAACACCTGCCCAAGCTCGCTAAGGTGGCTGATAAGTTTGCCATCCTGCGCGGGGTCAGCCACACGCTGGCCGCCCACGGGCTCGGCACCCAGTATTTGATGACCGGCAACCGTCCCCTGCCCAGCCTTCGGTACCCCAGCTACGGCGCGGTCGTGAGCAAGGAAATGCAGAGCCCCAAGGAACTGCCCGCGTTTGTAGCTGTGCCCAATCAGGGCAATTATCCCACTGGCTATCTCGGCGTGGAATATGGTCCGTTTGAGACCGGTAGCACCCCGACGGCCGGCGAGCCCATGCAGGTGCGGGGCCTCGCCCTGCGCGGCATCACGCTCGATGACGTAGATCGCCGCAACAACATGGTGGCCAAGTATGATCAGGCTTTTGGTAGCTTCGCCCAGAATGACAAGATTCTCGCAGGCATGGATGAATTCAGCGCCAAGGCTTACCAGATGATGCGGAGTCCCAAGGCGCGCGAGGCCTTTGATCTTACCAAGGAAAGCGCCGGCATCACCGGGATGTTTGATGATCAGCCCTTCTCCCAGAGCTGCCTGCTCGCCACGCGCCTTGTGGAAAGTGGTGTAAAATTTGTCACGCTCAACCTCGGCGGCTGGGATACGCACAACGACAACTGGAGCCGTCTCAAGGATCGTAATCTGCCCGCGCTCGATGCCGGTCTGAGTGGCCTATACCGGGCGTTGGAAGAAAAAGGCCTACTGGAAAGCACTTCCGTGTTTGTCACCGGCGAATTTGGCCGCACGCCCAAGATCAACCAGCGCGTGGGTCGTGACCATTACCCGCGGGCGATGTTCTGCCTGATGGCTGGCGGCGGTATGCAAGGCGGTCAGGTGATCGGCGCCTCGGACGCCAAGGGCGAAGGCCCCAAGGATCGCGCTATCTCTCCTGACGACGTGGCCGCAAGTTTTATGCATTCCTTGGGTATCGATTCCACTAAGGAATATCATACGCCCACGGGGAGGCCGGTGATGATCGTGCGCGACGGCACGGTAATTCCCGAACTATTTAGTTAAAGTTACCACCAACTACTACTGAAACCCCGCAATCAAACCGTGGGGTTTTTTTTAAGCCCTGCCTCCTTTTTACTTATTGAGAATTAATCTCAAAAACATGTTGACATGAAATTGAGACTCAGTTTCAATAAGGTCTTCCGCGACTGGTGCGTTTGTTTCCTGGCCGGTCGAGGGTTGTTAAAAAGCAGTAATCAGTAATTTCTGCTGCGGCTCCGCTGCAGAAAACCCCGGAGGCCTGGCCGTAGGTTGGTGCACTCCCGAAAGTAAAAGGTCTCCGGGGTGTTTTTGATAAAAAAATTAATAAAAGTTTAAGAGTGTTGCTTATTGAGAAAAAAGATTTTTAAAAAAACATAGATTTCAGACCGCCTGTTAGTTCGCTGTAGTGGACTTAATCTGGCTTGAGGCACACGAGGCCTCTGGGGAATGAAAGCAGCAGGCACTCTTACAGAGCTGTCTGGGAGGTTAAAAAGGCAGAGTACCTAAACGAAAAAACGGAGCAAAAACAAACCAAACACCTAATAATAATGAAAACAACAAATAATAAGGGGTTTACCCTAATCGAGTTGCTGGTTGTTATTGCCATCATAGGCATTCTGGCCAGCATGTTACTGCCAACTCTAGCGAAGGCTAAGAAAAAGGCAAATCGAGTAAAATGCGCAGCAAATGTGGGAGGTATGGGTAAAGCATGGACGGGTGTCGCTACCGACAACGGCGACAATTTCCCGTGGACCATGACCACTCAAAACGCAAATGCCTATTGGGACGTCAACAATTTGGAAGTTGGGGCTCCGGGCATGTTCTCTCACACGAAAATGAATTCCGCATTCTATGGTGCGTTATATACCGCGCCCGGTTTTCGTGATGACATCGCCACAAAGCAGGTTAGCTCACCATCGGACCCAAAAACAAGGAGGGGTAATCAAACCGATGAAAATGAAGGAAAACTCCCATCGGCTTCGGGGAATATCGGAGGTACGATGGCAAGGAGTGGTTACTATAGCGTCTCACGGGAAGCGGCTAGTTATGGCTTCCACATGGGGGCAGATGCGGCGAAACCAAGCATCCTTATGGTAACAAAAAATGTAATGGGTGACAGCCTAGCTTACATGCAGGGCGTATCTGGAGTGACTCACTTCAATGATCCATGTTCAACTCGTGCGCCGGAATATGTTCCCGGAGGTAGATGGTTAGATCCAGCTCGCACTGGTCAGCCTTTGATGTCAAGGGGGCGGCAAATGTCTGACATCCCTCTCAACTCCTTCGTTGGGCCTAACACCAAGGATATATATGCAAATGCCAAGCATGTTTACTACTACCGGCCGCATGATGTGACCGATAGCCAAAATGGTATTGCAATGGCCGGCTTAGATGATGGCCAAGGCCAAGTGGTAATGAGTGATGGAAGTACAAAGCAATCTACCTCCACCGACTTCGGAGCAGCACTGCAGGAGCACGAAGAGGCCACGGGAGGCAACGTATTCGGCAAAAACCAACATATAACAGTGCCAGTATTCTAAAGAACATATGCAAGGAGCGGATTAGTTTTCTGCTACACGCTCCGTATGCAGAAAAACTCTCCTAGGGGTTCAAAAATTGGCATGAATGCTTGCCGGTTGAGGGCCCCTAGGGGAACCACCTAAAAGGACAAACACATGGAAAATTGTATAAAAATAATCTTACTCTCAGTATGTAGCTTACACATTATTGGATGCGGGAAAACGGAAGTAGATGAAGGGACTCCGATAGAAGATCGGACGGCTGACGTGGAGAGGGAGACCACTCCACCAACCCCCGAAGAACTAGAGGCCATGAAGAATGGACCTCAATCTGAGTAAAGGTTGAATCAGTAATTAGTTTTGTTAATCTGTAACTGCATATGCGTTTGACTAACAAAAAAATCCTTGGCGCTTTGGCCCTCACACTTGTGTGGGGAGCCATCGCTGAGGAATCAAAAAAACCTTTAGAGACCCAAACTTGGGACCAGGCTTTTCCCGACGCGACCGCAAGTTTGGGGGCCTGCGTGGTTGATGATTATTTATATGTCCACGGCGGACACACCGGTGCCACCCATCAGTATTCAACGGATAACCACTCGCAAAACTTCTTGCGGATGAATTTAGGCAGGGCTGGGGCCAAGTGGGAGAAACTACCTCTAAATACTCTAGCTCAAGGGTTTGGGATGGTGGCCCACGGAGGGCTCATATATCAGATAGGTGGATCACAAGCCACCAATGAAAAAGATGAGCCTTCAAACCTCCGCTCTATAGCAGAATGTGCGGCTTTCAACCCAAAGACAAAAAAATGGTCGAAGGTCACACCGTTACCGGAGCCGAGATCTTCTCATGATGTCGCTATCAGCGACGGAAAGATTTACGTCACTGGGGGCTGGAACATGGGGAATGGAAAGGCAAGAGATCAACAGTGGTTTCGGCACGGACTGGTGGGTGATCTCTCCCGTTCGCCCATTAAGTGGGAAAAGTTGCCGGAAACAGAGCAGGTGGTGCGTGCACATGCGACAGAGGTTTTCGGAGGAAAACTGTATGTTGCTGGGGGGATCAATGGTACAGGGACATTAAATACAATTCGGGTTTTGGATCTCGAGAGTGGTAAGTGGATTGATGGGCCGTTGTTTCCTGGGCAAGGTCGTATGAAGGCATTTGGCATGACGTTATGTGTGTGGAATGATCGGCTTTATGCTAGCGCATATAGCAGTACGGTGCGGCGTTTGTCCGCAGATGGATCTATGTGGGAAGACGCTGGTATTCGCCTTCAGACACGGCGGTTTTTTCATCGCATGGTACCGGCAACCAGGGATCGATTGTTATTTGTTGCCGGCGCTAATTTCGAATCGCATTTAGATTCGATCGAGGAGTTTCGCGCGCAACCCTCGCAGACAATTAATAGTTGGCCGGGATTTCGCGGGGATGGCACCAGTCATTCTAAGGCACGAGAGTTGCCTACAACTTGGTCGGATTCCAAGAATGTTGCTTGGCGGATTGAGTTGCCCGGCTACGGTCAGTCCAGTCCGGTCATCTGGAATCAGCAGATTTACACTACATCTACAGAGGGAGATCACAGTGAGACAATCACTGTTTCGGCCCGTTCATTATCTGACGGGAAAGAAATTTGGCGGCAGTCCTTTGAATCAAGTGAGCCAGTTGAGCGCAGTCGGATGGTGAGTCAGGCCGCGCCTACGCCGGTGGCCGATGCTGCGGGAATCTATGTATTCTTTGAAAGTGGCGATCTGCTTGCTCTGAACCATAAGGGTGAAAAGCGGTGGCAGAGAAATTTGGCTAAGGACTACGGACCTCTAACCGGGCATCACGGCCTAGGTTCTTCACTATGCCAGCAGCCCGATCGGCTGGTGTTATTGCTGGACCATCCGGACCCTTCCTACCTTTTATGCTTTGATAAGCAAACAGGTAAAACGGTTTGGGAAGTTAAACGAGATAAACGCGTTTCTTGGGCAACGCCTACTTTGACCGATAAAGGTCTTTTCATTAGTTCAAATGGTATTTTAGAGGAAGTCGATTTGGAAACAGGTCAGCAGCGCTGGTTTGTTGATGAATTGACAGGTAATACGGTGGCTTCCGCGACGGTATTAGATGATTATGTCTATGTCGGTTCTTCGGCTAAAGGTCACAGCATAGCCGTTAAGCGTGGCGGCAAGGGGAATGTTACTGGCTCTCACGTGATTTGGAAGGCGGCGGATGCAACCTCAAGCTTCGGCTCTCCGCTCGTCTACCGCAAATGGGTTTATTATGTAAGCAAGGCGGGAGTTCTTAGTTGTGTGGATCGAAGTGACGGGGCGACCTTGTGGGATCGAAGAATACCTGATTCAACTTGGGCTTCATCAGTGGTTGCCAATGAAAAACTGTATTTCTTCTGCAAGGACGGCAACACGCTTGTCTTGAAAGCTGACGGTAGCCAAACGGTGGTGTCGGAAAACAATTTAACGGTAGAGGGCACTCTATACGGTGTGGCATTGGTAGATCAATGTATCGTTGCTCGCTCAGGTCGGGAATTGATCTGCATACATCAAAAAACAAAGCATAAAAATTAGGGGCTAAAGATGTCAAAGAATGTTAGCGGTAAAACCGCATGCAAAAAAAGAAAGGGAGTGGTCCAGAATGATAGCTGAATCGACCCAAGCAAATTACCTAAAACTAGGTATAAGGCCCGAGAATCTTCGAATCAAGGCAGGCTGTGAGGTTCGGGTTGAATTGTCAGTGACAGAGGAAGAAATTGTAGAGTTTTTATCCGAGGTCGGTGAAGTTTGGGTTCGTACATTTTCAAATGGCGCGCGAATAAACCGGTTGGTTGTCTTTCCAGATGAAGGAAGTGATTGGAGGCATACTGGTGTGATCACTGAGACTGCGGGTTTGTTGTTCGAATCAAGTCAATGGCGTAATGTGTGGGCCGTTCAACGTAATGACGCATCTGGCTCTAAATCATTCTTTTTGGATGTGGCAGGGCGAGAGGGTTTGGTTCAACAATTTGAACTAACACCTCGATCCAAGTTTGAAGCATTTCAGAATCTTGTTACACAATATCAAACGGATGGGAACCTAAGCGCGAACGGAGAGAGCACATCTGGGGGCGGATTTCTTGAATTCATCGAGGAACGCTGGCGCAAAACACTATCCCCTAGAAACGGCGCGCGGCGTGTCGACCGCACTGCGGTCCCCGGTTTTATATTACAGCTTGTGCGAGCCAATGCGGCATTCCGAATTACGATTCTTAACTCGGCAGCCAAGCAAACGGCGAATGTCCGGATATGTAAATGCCGCGTGCTGGGTTCAGAGATCATGTTGGAGGACGAGGATTTTCTATTTGAATGGGATAATGCCTGTGTTGACGAGGCTTGGATGGTCCAGTGTGGTTGTAATTGTGGGGATGAAATATTGGAACTCTATGATCCGCATAAACGATTAGTTGCTTCCATGGCCCTCCAAGGTTTGCCCCACTCCATCTCGCATTTATTACCTGCGTTAAATTAGAAATGCATCACTACGAACCAAATTCCAGAGATACTATCTTCAGTTGCCCGGGAGAATATGGCCAAGAGGTGTATCTATGTGGTGAATTTACCTCAGACTCCGAACGGCTGCCGATGGAGTGGCAGAACGGAAAATGGCAGGTCCGTGTGGCCTTGCCGGCAGGCATGTATGCATACCAGTTTGAAATTGATGGGCAACGGACGCGGGACAAAACTGTCCAGGGTACAGTTAACCCGGTTCATTCTCGATCTCGTCGTGGATGTTGGAGCTTGGCCGTGGTGCCCAATTGGTTGCGCCCAGCTGTAGTGTAGCGAATGCTTTTTACTTGGCTAAGCCACTACTGGTTGCTTCAAATTGCGGCGTGATCCTGCTGCATTTGCATACCTCTTTTCACCTGCACACCACCGATGCCGCTTGGCTAGTGGCCGGGCCGGCGGCAGTGGCACTGGGCTTCTGGCTAGCGCGGCGGGCGCGTTAGGCATCGGTTCTTCCATTTTTTGCCGAAGTTTGGCATAAACCTTCTACCGATTTTGCCGATTAATAAATATTTGAAACTCTTTGGCGCATTTTGCGTCTTATATGAACCCGCAACATGAACCCGCTTGAACATCAACCGCAGCCGCAGGATTTCTACCAGACACGGCGTCAATTTCTGAACCACCTGGGCATGGGCATGGGTACCGTGGGGCTGGCCACGGTGTTGCCGAATCTGGCCGCCGCGACTAACCCGAGTGCCGCTCTGCAGGCCGCCGCCATGGCCAACCCGATGCGGGCCCGCAAACCGCAGTTTGCCGCTAAAGCCAAACGGGTGATTCATATCTTCTCGCAGGGCGCTCCGTCGCATCTGGACACGTGGGATCATAAACCCGCGTTGGCCAAGCACGCGGATCAAAACGTGAAGGAGATCGGCGGAGTGCCGTTGCCCGCGCAATTCGGGTTCAAGAAAATGGGTCAGAGCGGCACGCCTGTGAGCGAGGTTTTCGATCAGATCGGCCGGCACGTGGACGACATTGCCGTGATCAACTCCATGCACACCAACATTCCGTCGCATGAATTTGCTACGGTGATGATGAACACCGGCGCCGGCCGCATGGTGAAGCCCTCGATGGGGTCGTGGATGTTGTACGGCCTCGGCACGGAAAACCAGAACCTGCCCGGCTATATCGTGCTGGGCAGCGGTCTTGGTGGTGCCAAGAACTGGCGTAGTGCTTTCCTGCCGGGGGCCTTCCAGGGAGCCCTTATCCCGCGCGCGGAAGCCAACGTGGAGCGGACTATCGCCAACATTAAGAATTACAGTTACAACCTCAAGGAACAGCGCGAGCAACTGGACCTACTCAAAACGCTGAACCAGCAGCATCAGGCGAAGCTGCAGGAGGAAGCGGATCTCGAGGCACGCATCCGGTCCTTCGAGCTGGCCTTCAAAATGCAGACCGCTGCCACTGATGCCTTTGATTTCACCAAGGAAAAAAAGACCACCCGCAACGCATACGGCGATACCGAGACCGGCCGCCGCCTACTCACCGCCCGTCGGCTCGTGGAACGCGGAGTCCGGTTTGTGCAGGTGTGGCACAACGGCATGCTCGTGTCCGCAGGCGCAGATGCCGCCATCAAAATCTTTCGCTACGTGCAAACAACGCGACCAAAATGAAACGACAAAAAGCAGAGGCAGGCTGTGCATGGCCGCATTTTCACGCTGCTGATGAGGCGTGCGTCTCTGCAACCGCGGCTTCAGAGCGGAACACCTCCAGGTGCTGCAGCTGTGCAGTGATCATCTCCACTTCATCCGTTCGCCCCTCCTGCAGCCAATCCATGCGGAATAAAATAAAGCGCATCACAGAAGAACAGCTAGCATAAGCACACAGGCACACAAACAACATTCAAACAGACAAACATGCAAGCAAATGCAAGCAGCCAACACAGACCTTCTGCGCCCGCCGCAGCTGCGAACGAAGCGAGCGCTTCTCCGCCTCGAGAATGTCCTCGAGATCCTCGGGTGGAACAGCGGTCCCATCGCTGCTGTTGCCCGGCGGCGGGTGCGATGTGGTGGCGCTGCGTTCCGCCTGCGCTTTACCGCGGCCGCTGCGCAAACGCCCAAAGAGCGAACGACGATTGGAGGAGGGCGGTG
>CAJWMQ010000059.1 GCA_913042895.1 uncultured Verrucomicrobiales bacterium
GGAGGACGCCACCGTGTATGGCGGATGCCTGTGCTGCTGCAATGGGCGCGGCAAAAACCTGTTTGGCGCCTCCGATCACGATGCCGGTCTGGTACAGCATCACTTGGGCGAGATCGGCCTCAGCGGCTTCTTTTGCAACGGCGAAATCGGGCCCGTAGGCGAGAGCAATTATCTCCACGGCTACACCGCTTCGCTGGCGCTTTTCGTGGAGAAGGTAAACGCATGAGCGAACCGGACGCGCTCCTGCACGATTTCCAATCCATCACCGAGCCCCTACGCTTGGAGGAACTCTTTACTCAGCCGCAACCCACCGAGCTGGAGATCGGCTGTGGTGACGGCGGCTTTCTCCTCGAGTACGCCCAACACCATCCCGAGCGCAATTTTCTGGGTGTGGAACGTTTGCTCGGTCGCGTGCGCAAGCTCAGCAAACGTGGCCAGCACGCCGGTCTGAACAACCTACGCCTGCTGCGCATCGAAGCGCGTTATGTGTTGGATTATCTTTTGCCTGAACGCGCTTTCAGCGCCGTGCACATTTACTTTCCCGATCCGTGGCCCAAGGACAAACACGCGCGCCATCGCCTGATCCAGCCCGACTTTCTGCCGCGCATCAGGCGCATCCTTGCGCCCGGCGGCGTGCTTTACCTGCGCACCGATGATCCACCGTACTTCGAACAAATGCAGGAAACTTTCCGTGGATCGGAAGAGTTCGTGGAGGAATCCACGCCCGCTGTCTTGTCGGAAATTACCACTGAATTCGAGCGCCAATGGCTAGCCGAAGGCAAGCGTACGCACTACGCCGCCTATTGCCTCAACGGCTGAGGCGTTCACACATCAATCACCGGGCCATCGTCATCATCACGGTCATAGCCGCGCTTGTCCGGCGGGCGTTCGCGTGGTTGGGCGCGTTTGAAGTGTACTTTGGAATTACCTTTACCGCTCAGGGAATTGGCTATCAGCGTGACAATCGAAATCACCAGCGCGCCCCAGATTGCGGACCAGAAATCCTCTACCTCAAAGCCATTCACCAACTCGCCTGTGAGCTTGAGCAGAATGGCGTTGATCACGATCAGGAAAAGGCCGAGCGTGAGGATGAGCAGCGGCAGGCAGCCGAGCAATAACAGCGGTCTGAGGAATGCATTCAGCGCTCCGAGCACCAGCGAAGCGAGCAGCAGGTTGGCGGGGGTGTCGTAGGTGATGCCGCCAACCACATTCACGGCCACCAGAACGGCCAACGTGCCCACCACGAATTGGTGGAGGAATTCCTTCACCTTATCGCCGGACGTTTTCTCTTCCACGTTCATGCGCCTTGGGTGAGGAGGAACTGAGCGTTCTCACCCTCAAGACCGGCGGCCCCGACGCTCGCGGGCAGCAGGGCGAACCCGCCGGCTTCCAGCGTCAACGGTTCCTCGCCGGCGTGAATGGTCAACGTGCCGTGTGTCACCGCCAACACGCGCATGCCTTCTCCCGGACAAAGCTGCGTTACGGCATCTTCCAGTCGCACGAGGCTCAATTCGAATACTCCGGGTTGATGGGCGATCCGGAAAACGGAATGTCCTCCGGCAGCTTCCCATTCCGGCGTGGCCAAGTCGGGCGTGGTATCGGTGAAATCAATCGAAGCCAGCGCTTGTTCAACGTGCAATTCCCGGGGTTGGCCGTTAAGGCCGGTGCGATCCCAATCGTACACGCGATAGGTGGTGTCCGAATCCTCCTGAATCTCAAAAACCACCGTGCCGGCTCCCAGTGCGTGCAGGCGGCCGCTGGGAATGAAGAGCGCCTTGTCCGCTTTAGTAGGAATGGCGTGCAGGCTGTCGGCAAAGCCAGGTTGGCCGAGACGTTCGGCGAACGTATCGCGAGTCATGTCTTCGGGCAGGCCGGCAATGATCCGGGACCCGGGTGTCGCGTGGGCGATGTACCACGCCTCGGTCTTGGATTCTCCGCCGAGCGCGGGGGCAATCTCGGCCGGCGGATGGACTTGTACGGAAAGATCCGCCTCGGCATCCAGTAGCTTGGCGAGCCAAGGGAAGCGGCCGTTTCGATCCGGCACATTGCCCAGTAACTCATCGGCGTGTTCTTCCATCAGCCAACGGAGGGAAAGGCCGCTAAGCGGTCCATTGGCGATGAGGCTTTCGGCCTCCGGGCGGTCGCTGATTTCCCAAGATTCCCCGATGCGTTTGCCGGCCGGCAATGGTTTGCCGAACAACGATTCAAGATTGCGCCCGCCCCAGACGCGTTCCTGAAAAATGGGCTGGAAGGTCAACGGGTAGAGCATGGGCTCAACCCTCGATGTATTTGCCGTGGCGACGATACTTTGCGTAGCGTTCCTGCAGGCGGATCTCCGGATCGATCTGCTCGAGCTCATTTAGGTTGCGCAACAACGCATCGCGCAGGGTATCCGCCATGGCATCGTGATCGTTGTGCGCGCCGCCCAACGGCTCGGGCACCACCTCGTCCACCAGATTCAACTCGTGCAAATCATTGGCGGTGATCTTCAGCGCTTCGGCTGCCTGCGGGGCAGCGGCGCGGTCTTTCCAGAGAATGGCAGCACAACCTTCGGGGCTGATGACGGAGTAGTAGGCGTTTTCCAGAATTAAGGTGCGATCGCTCACGCCAATGCCGAGCGCGCCGCCGCTGCCGCCTTCGCCGATAACCACGGAGATCATGGGCACGCTGAAGAGCGTCATCTCACGCAGGTTAATGGCAATGGCCTTAGCAATGTGGCGTTCTTCGGCCGCCACGCCGGGATAGGCACCGGCGGTGTCTATGAGGCACACAATCGGCAGCCCGAACCGGTTGGCCATGCCCATGATGCGCAGGGCCTTACGGTAGCCTTCGGGATGGGCGCAGCCGAAGTTGCGTTTGATATTTTCCTTGGTATCGCGCCCTTTCTGGGTGCCGACCACCATCACGCGGCGTTCACCGAGCATGGCAAAGCCTGCCACGATCGCGTGGTCATCATGAAAGAGTCGGTCTCCGTGTAGTTCGGAAAAACTGTTGAAAGTCTTGTTGATGTAATCGAGCGAGTAGGGTCGCTGCGGATGCCGTGCCAGCTGTACGCGCTGCCAGGCGCTGAGGTTGGAATAGAGCTCGCGCTTCTTGGCCTCAATCTTCTCCTCGAGCTGCCGGATTTCATCGCCGATATCCAGAGGGACATCAGTTTCCTCCGGTTGTTCGCGCAATTCTTCGAGGCGGCGTTGCAGGTCAATGTACGGTTTTTCGAAATCCAGCAGGTGCTTCATTCGTGAGTAAGGGTAACGGCTCAGGCTAGGTTTGCAATCGGGAACTCTTCTCAGGTGAGCCAGAGCAGTATTATTATCTCGGCAAGAATGATGGCTCCGAGTAGGGCCCAAGCGGCGGCTTCGCGGGCGGCGAGATTTTTCTGGCGCACGCCGCCCAGCCAGAATTGCAGTTTGGCCGAGCCGAGCTCGATTTCGTCCCCGTTACCCAGTGGCGTGATCTCACCGGCCGGTTTACCATTGATCATGACACCGGCTTCGGGGTGGCGGCGCAGGATGAATTGCTGGTCGGCATTAATTTCAATTTCGCCGTGTTGCTCCCACACACCCTCCTCGGTGAGTTGCATATGGCATCCCTTGCCACGGCCCAATCGAAGCGGGAGTTGATCGGCTAACAGCACGTGTCCGACGGCCGCGCCTTGGCGTACTTGCAGTTGAACGAGGCTGGGTTCCGAGGAATTCATGCGCCTCGATTTGCTCGCCACAACAGCCAGCTGCCAATGAATTGAAAGAGGAATACGGGAATCCACACGAGATAATGTGGATACCAATGCGGTTTACTCTCGAGCGCCTGGCCGAGAATGACAAAGCTGTAGTAGATTAGGATGAGCACCAGCGCCATGGCCACGCCCGCGGTGGTCTCGCGCCGGTGCGTGCGAATGCCCAGTGGAATGCTAATTAGCGTGAAGCCGATCGCTGCAAACGAAAAAGAAACCTGCCGATGCAATTGTACTTTCAAGGGCATTTGGTTGAGGGCAAACCGGTCGCCGGCGCGGATGTCGCCCTTGAGAATTTCTAAAACCAAATGGGCCGGCGTCGCGTCGCCGTTGAAGCGCGCACGCCCTATAGAGTTACCGTCCCGCAGGATCTCCAGCTCCAATCCCTTTTCCGGTAGGCTTCGCGTGGAGTAATGCGCGAGCGCGGTGGATCCGTTACTGTCCACATTGAGAACTTCGCCGTGGCGCTGCAATTCGCGCCGCAACTGGCCGAAGGTCAGGTAACTCAGCTTGGGTTTGAAGACGCGTTTTTCCATATCTGCCATGGTTATGGGCAGGATAATTTCGCCGCCAGCCATGGGCATCCATTCCGGGGCCGAAGGAAATGGCTGAGCTTCGGTTTCGGGTTCGGGCACGGCATTGGTTGTCACTGAGTTGGTGGCGGGCGCTTCGGATGGGGTTTCCTCTTCCTCCGGTTCATCTGATCCTCCAAAGATGACTGAGAGCTTGTCTGCCCGCACATTTACTTGGGCCTCAATCAGGCGGAAAATAAATTGCTTGGTGGCTTCATCGTATTCCACTTCACCGCGCGCGGCGCGCGTGCGCTGGATGAGTTCACCTTGGTCCATACGATTCAGAAGAATGTTCTGCATCGTCCAATGATGCGGATTGGCTGTATCGCGTTCGAGTTGACCAATGTAGATCACGTGATCAGGGACCTCGGTGACAAAGGTGTTTTCCGACAACAACGCGGACGGATTGGTTTTGGCCAGGTCATAAACCAATTGCTTGTAAGCTGTGCGGCAGCGGGGTGCGATCTCCAGATTGATCAATGCGCATAGACCGCTCATCAGAACACTGAATATAATGACTGGGGTCACCAGGCTGAGCAGACTCACTCCGCCGGCGCGGGCGGCGGTGAGTTCCTGGTCGGCACTGAACCGGCCGAAGACCAGTAGCATGGCCGAGAGAAACCCCATCGGCAGCGAGAAGGAGATCACAAACGGCACCAAGAGGCCGAACGCCTTGGTCACTCCCCAGAGCGAAGCCTGGCCTTTTACAACCAGCGCGAGCACCTCCTTCATGGCGTTGCCCATCATCAGCACGGCCGTGAAGATGCCCACAGTGAGCACCAGCGTGGCCAGCACCTGAGAGAGCAAGTACCGATGAAGCGTTTTCATGCCTTGAGGCCCCCGGCCCCGGCGGGCAATTTAAGCGAACACAGCGATGGTGTCACGTTGGGAGGTGGGGCGGAGGGAGAAAAGAAATGGTGGCTGGACCCGGGTTCGAACCGGGGACACACGGATTTTCAGTCCGTTGCTCTACCAACTGAGCTATCCAGCCACATCCGCCACGGATGCGGCGGGCGGGCTACTATGCCCAAAATGCCCGCCTCATCAAGCCCTTTTCCGCCCAATTCTTGGGTGCAAAATGCGGACCGCTCTTGCCTTGCGCCGGCGTTTTCCCTCACACTGCTTCCTATGCCGACCTACATTTACCAAACCATTCCCAAGAAGAAGGGCCAGAAACCCAAGCGCTTTGAGGTGGTCCAGTCGATGAAGGATAAGCCGCTGAAAAAACATCCCGAAACCGGCGAGCCGGTGGAGCGGGTGATCACCGGCGGATGCGGCGTGGTCTTTCACGGGCCCAGCATCATGAGCATGAACGTTCCCCGCGGTCGAAAGTAGCCGCCCGCTTGTCCTTGTCCTGATCGGCGAGGAACTGCTGCACGCTTTTTGCAGTGGAATGCCCCCGAAAAATCCAGCATGGTATGCCGAAGAAATTCCGCATCCGAAGCCGGCTCGGCCAGTGGTTGGTCCCCGGCCTTAGCGGCAATCGGCCGGTCAATGGCTTGGTGTGAGGTGTTACCCCGGTGGCCCGTGTTCAACGGGCGGGAGTTTACTCAGTGGATTCTTGAGGAGCCGGGGCGGACTTTTCGCCGCTCTCTGTTTCCTCACCGGTTTCGCCGGGTTCGCCTTCCTCGAAGGCTTCCGGGGCGGGCTTGGGCTGTTCGCCCTTTTTGGCGGCCTCGAGTTTGGCCAGAAATTTCTTGGGATCCTTTTGGAAATCCTCTACGCAGCCTTCGCAGCAGAACTTCACGGTCACACCTTCATGCTTGTGTATGAAGGCGCCGCCCATGCTCTCGAGATCCTCATCGGAAACCAGACAGGTTTTGAGCGGATAATCATCGCCACCGGCACTGGAAGTCTCCTTGTGCTCGCCCGGGCCGTGGTCCGGTTTGCCGTCACCGTCGTGATCGTGGTCGTGATGGTCGTGGGATTCGCCGCCACAGCCGAGGAACAGGCCGCCGGCAATGAAGGTCACAGTGATGAGCTGGAATAAGGTCTTCATTTTCATGAGCTCATTCTGCCGAAAGGAATGAGGGAACGCCAGAAATTTTGTAGGCTTCGCCAGATTGGCGGCCGGCCATTCCCATTGCTTTTTCACCGGTGTTATGGTTCAAAATACGCCAGCACTGACATGTCTGATTACTCACTCGAGAATTTCGAACGCCCGCAGTTGGAGACACCCAACGGTGAGCAGCGTATTCTCATGCACTCCTGCTGCGCGCCGTGTTCGGGCGAGGTGATGGATGCCATGGCGGCAAGCGAGATTGAGACGACGATATTTTTCTACAACCCAAACATCCACCCGCGCAAGGAGTACGAACTGCGCAAGGAGGAAAACATCCGTTATGCCGAGAAGCTCGGCATGGAGTTTGTGGATGCGGATTACGACACGGACAACTGGTTCGAGCGCGTGCGCGGTCTGGAACAGGAACCCGAGCGCGGCGCCCGCTGCACCGTGTGCTTCGATATGCGTTTTGAGCGGACGGCACTTTACGCGGCCGAGCATGGGTTCAATTTAATCAGCAGCACGCTGGGTATTTCCCGCTGGAAAAATATGGACCAGATCAACGCTAGCGGGACCCGCGCCGCTGCGCGTTGGGATGACATGACCTATTGGACCTTCAACTGGCGTAAACAGGGCGGTGCCGCCCGCATGATTGAACTTTCCAAGCGCGAGGAGTTTTATCAGCAGGAATACTGCGGTTGCGTCTACAGCCTCCGCGACACTAACGACTGGCGCCAACAAAACGGCCGTAAAAAAATCGAGCGCGGTGTGAATTTTTACGGTAAGCCGGAGGTGGATTGTTCGACCGATTCAGAGGAGTAACGCGCCCACCGGCACAGCGTCTTCGCCGAGTTCGGCGAGTTTGATTGGAGGGCCGTTCCCATATATTTCCATCAGGAAGCCGGGTAGTTGTTCCTCGATACTTTTACGAAGGGGAACCCCGATCAATGACAGGCCTCCGCCAAGGGTGATAACCTGCGGATGGAACAGGTGGGTGACGTGCGATAAGGCGAAAGCGAGGTCTCGAGTTACGCTTGTGAGGATGTCCTGCGCTAGAGTATCCCCTTGAGCGAGGGCTTCGGTGAGATGCTTAGCTTCGCCGCCGGGAGTATCGCCGCACAGGGAGATAAGGAGGCTGTCAGGGTGATTGCCGAGCGCTGTACGGATGGCGCGGTCAACGGCCCAGCCTGAACAGCGGTCTTCCACAGTGTTGCTGTCCAGATCGATTCGCAGATGGCCAACCTCGACTTCGCCGGGTTTGTCACCGTGATAAATCTTCCCATCGATTACGAGGCCACCGCCAACGCCGCTGCCCATGTTCATATAAAAGGCGGGATTGAATCCACGGCACGCACCTCGAAGGGATTCACCTAGGGCCGCGGTGTTGGCATCGTTTTCGATGACGACCGGTAGCTCAGTGAGTTCGTGCAGCCAATCGCGCAAGGGGAAACCACTCCAGCCTTTAATCTGGTGGGAGACTGCCACCGTGCCCGCGGCGATATCCACCGGACCGCCAAAGCCGACGCCAATGCGCTCGGGATGATGCTCGGCCAGGATCGGCGGCAGTTCTTCAGCCATGCGGTCTCGTATCACCGGACCGCCACCGGCAGGATCTACGGTAAATCGGCAGCGATCAATGATCCGCCCTTCGGCATCACCCACCACGATCTGTTGTTTCGTGCCGCCAATCTCGATGCCGATCCGGGTCATGGCGTTAAATCAACTGCAACGACTTTTCGGCTTCTTCGCTGAGGGCGGCTTGGCGGTTGGCGTTTTGGGGATCAATTAGATTTTCGTCGTAAGACGGGATCATCGCCTTCATCCGCTCGTGGCCGGCGTCAGTTTTGAGCAGGTCCCCGAAGCAATCCTGCACAATCTCTAAAATTATGTTGGTAGACACGGAGGCCCCGGGTGAGGCGCCGAGGAGGGCGGCGAGAGTTTTGTCTTTGTCTGATAAAACCTCGGTGCCGAAATGCACGATACCAGCGTCGCCGTCCTCCTTTTTAACCGCCTGCACGCGGATGCCGGCGTCGATCAGCTCCCAATCCTCGGTACGAGCATCGGGATAAAAATTGCGTAGCTCTTTCATTCGCGTGTTCATACTCTGCAGGCCTTGTTGAATGAGGTACCCGACCAGCGGGATGTTGTGAAGGCCGACTTTGATGAGCGAGGCGATGTTGTCCAGCCGGATGGAGCCGGGCAAATCCCAGAAGCTGCCGCCGCCGTGCAGGAATTTAGTGGTCCATGCGGCGTACGGGCCGAAGAGGAGGGATTTCTTACCGTCGATGATGCGTGTATCCAGATGCGGCACAGCCATAGTGGGCGCAGCGCCGGGCGAAAGACCATACACCTTGGCGACGTGTTGCTCGACGACTTCCGGCTTATCGCACCGTAGCCATTGGCCACCGATGGGGAATCCGCCGAAGCCTTTGCTCTCGGTAATACCGGATTTTTGCAGCAAGGGTAGACTGCCGCCGCCGGCGCCGATGAATACAAACTTCGCCGAGTTGGTAAACGTGCGGCCGCTTTGCAGGTTTTTCACCTTCACATCCCAGCCTTTCTCCGTGCGGGTGAGATCGGTAACGCGATGCTCGGTGGCGTAGCCGCAGCCGTCCTGTTCGCCGAGCCATTGCACGAGCAGGTTTGAAAGCGCGCCAAAGTTGACGTCCGTACCTCGATCCATCTTGGTAGCGGCAATGGGCGTGTCGTCTCTACCAGCTAGCAGCAGCGGCGCCCATTCGCGGATCGTGTCGCGATCTTCGGTGTACTCCATGCTGCTGAAAAAATGATGGGCACTCATGCCCTTGTGCCGTGAGCGAAGGAAATCCACCTGTTCTTGGCCGTACACGAAGGCGATGTGCGGTACGGCATTTACGAACCGGCTGGGATCCTTGATCATCCCGCTACGCACGGCGTAGCCCCAGAAATATTTGGACTGCTCAAACTGATCGAAAATCTCGATCGCCTTGGCCACATCCACCTCGCCGTCAGCGCCGCGGTTGGGCGTGTAGCTCAGCTCGCAAATGCCCGCGTGCCCGGTGCCGGCGTTGTTCCAGCCGTTGGAACTTTCCTGCGCCAGCTCGGGGGTGACTTCATAGAGCTGAATCTTCAGGTCCGGCTGCAGATTTTTCAGCACGCCCCCCAGCGTGGCGCTCATCACGCCGCTGCCGATCAAAATGACGTCCGGATTCTCAATGTGCTCAACACTACTCATAAAGGGCCGACAATATGGGGAAAAAATTAAGGCAAGCCAAGCAAACGGTGCATTGAATTGCTCGGCTCACACGGTACAATCTCCGCAGATGAACACACGTTTCCTGTTATTGCCGGTAATCGTGTGGGCGGCGGGTTCGCTGGCCGGTGCTGAATTCACCGCGGCGGACCTCGAGTTCTTTGAAAAGAAAATCCGTCCCGTGCTGGCTGAGCATTGCTACAAATGCCACAGCGCTGATGCCAAGAAACTTAAAGGTGATCTAATGCTCGATCATCGGGCCGGCGTGTTCAAGGGCGGCGAAACCGGGCCGGCGATTGTTTCCGCCAAGCCAGAACAGAGTCTGCTCATCGAAGCGATCGAGTACGACAACGTGGATCTTGAAATGCCGCCACGCGGAAAGTTAAGTGATCAACAGATTGCTGACTTCACAGAGTGGGTGAAGCGCGGCGCGCCGTGGCCCAAGGAAGCGGCCGTTGGCCCGGGCGCCCGGGAGCAGTTCGACCTCGCCAAACGCAAGGCCGAGCATTGGGCTTGGCAACCGGTTCAGGCCGGCGCTCCGCCCAAGGTGAAACAGGCCGACTGGCCCGCGTCGCCGATCGATCAGTTCATTCTCGCCAAGCTGGAGGCCGCCGGGCTCAAGCCCGCCGGTTCGGCTGATAAACGTGCGCTCATTCGCCGTGCCTATTTTGATCTCATTGGACTACCGCCCACGCCGGCGCAGGTGGAGGCGTTTGTGGAGGATAAATCGCCCAAGGCCTTTGAGAAGGTGGTGGACGAACTGCTCGCCGCACCGCAATACGGCGAGCGCTGGGCGCGCCATTGGCTCGATCTGATGCGCTACGCGGAGACGTTCGGGCACGAGTTCGATTACATGAATCAGGAAGTGTGGCGCTATCGCGATTACGTGATCCGCGCCTTCAATGACGATGTGCCCTACGATCGGTTTGTGAAGGAGCACATCGCCGGCGACCTGCTCAAGCCGCGCTTCGCCAAGGACGGAGGCTGGAATGAAAGCCGGCTGGCCACCGCCTGGTGGTGGCTCGGCCAGCACTGTCATTCGCCGGTGGATGTGCGTGCCTATCAGGCGGAGATCATCGACAACCAGATCGACGTGCTCGGCAAGGCGTTTCAGGGCATGACCATCGCCTGCGCGCGCTGTCACGATCACAAGTTTGATGCCATCAGCACCAAGGATTACTACGCGCTTTACGGCATGATTGGCAGCGGTAGTTTCTCGCACGGCGCCGTGGATGGCCCGGATAAATTTGTCGAACTGCAAAAGGGATTGGTGGACTTGAAACAGAAGATTCAGTCGACCCTGCCGAAGCCCGCCGTGGCCGCGCCCGCGCTAGCGGAGGAAGCGAACGAACAATATCAGCTCATCTCGGATATCCGCAAAACGCAAGGCCACGATTGGTTTGCCGATGGCGCCGCATGGATCGATTCGCTGACCGATGCCGATGATTTCACCGTCAACGCTAAGGTTGTGCGCCGCGCGTTGCCCGGTTGGCTGCACAGCGGATTGCTCAGCCGCAAACTGCAGGGCACCCTGCGTTCGCCCACGTTTACCCTTTCGGAAAACCACGTCCACCTGCTCACCTACGGCCGCGATGTGCGGATCAATTTGGTGATCGATAATTTTAAGATTATTAAAAACCCAATCTACGGCGGCCTGACGCGCAACCTCAATAACGAGGAGCCGCACTGGGAAGTGTTCAACGTGTCCATGTGGAAAGGGCATCAGGCGTACATCGAAATCGCCGACCTGACCAATAGCGACCCTGCCGGCCGCGGCTCCGGTCCGGACGGCTACGCGGCGGTGCAACAACTTTGGATCTCTGCTGAAGGTCGTCCGCCTGCCGGTACATTGTCCAAGCGCTCGGCGGAAACGCCGCTGGCCGTGGAGGCCTTGCCGCACGGGGCTGCCTACCAAAAGCTGGCCGACGCTGTGGCGCGCCCGACCGTTGTACCGGTGATGCTCGAAGGTACAGCCCTCAACGAAAAGGTGTTCATTCGCGGTAGTCACAAAAACCTCGGCGAAGAAGTGCCTCGCCGTTTCCTGACCGCCTTCGATAACGCCAAGCCGGCTGGAGCGGACGAGACTGGCCGGTTTGCGCTGGCCATGCACATTGCCGATCCGGCGAATCCGTTGACCGCGCGCGTGTATTCCAACCGCATCTGGCATCACCTGCTTGGGCGCGGTATCGTTCCCAGCACGGACAACTTCGGCGTGCTCGGCGAGGCGCCCACGCATCCCGAGTTGCTCGATTGGCTCGCCAATTATCTTGTGCAAAAAGGCTGGTCCACCAAGGAAGTGATCCGCGCAATCATGCTTTCGAAAACTTACCGCATGACCAGCCGCCCATCCGACGCCGTCACTGAATCGAGGGATCCAACCAACAAACTGCTGCACCGCATGCGCGTGCGCCGCCTGCAGGGCGAGGCAATTCGCGATGCGATCCTCGCGGTCAGTGGCCGGCTGGACAGCGTAATGTATGGCCCGCCGGTGGCGGTGCATCTAACGCCCTTTATGGAAGGCCGAGGCCGGCCGCGTTCCGGGCCGCTAGATGGCGCGGGTCGCCGCACGTTGTACCAGGAAGTGCGGCGTAATTTCCTTTCACCTATGATGCTCGCCTTCGACATGCCGCAGCCGCTCTCCACCTTTGGTCGCCGGACCGATTCTAATGTGCCCGCGCAGGCGTTGATCATGATGAATGATCCGTTCGTGGTGGAGCAGGCCAAGCTCTGGGGTAAACGCATGCTCGCCACCGGCCCGGACGATGCCGCCCGCGTGCGTGCTGCCTATGCCTTAGCGTTCAGCCGCGAACCCAGTGACGCGGAACAGACTACGGTCTCAGCCTTCCTCAACGCCCAAGCCAAGGCCCACGGCGAAGCCCAGCCCGGCGAAAAAGCCTGGGCCGATTTCTGCCACGCGCTGTTGAACGTGAAAGAGTTTGTGTTTTTGAATTAAGCGCGGTAACCGATTCCGCTAATCGGCATATTTGGACCACATGACAGCTATTGAGGCAGAGGAATTGACGCGCATTTTTCAGGTGGGCGGGGAAGAAGTGCGCGCGCTGGATGGACTGACTGTATCCCTTGAACGCGGCAGTTTGGCAGCCGTGGTCGGCCCTAGTGGTTCCGGTAAATCAACTTTAATGGCGCTTCTAGGTGGGCTTGATACTCCATCTTCTGGGTTGGTATCGGTGTATGGCCAAGAACTAAACGGTATGGCTCCGGTTGATTTGGCGGCTTACCGCCGAAGCACGGTAGGATTTGTTTTCCAAGATTTCTTTTTGCTGAGCCACTTAACGGCTATTGAAAATGTCGAGGTGCCCTTGAAGCTGGCGCAGGTCAGCCGGTCTGAACGTAGAGATCGAGCTAATGAACTTATCGAATTGGTTGGTTTGGGACATCGCGGAGAACATCGGCCTCAACAGTTGTCGGGAGGTGAACGTCAGCGGGTGGCTATTGCTCGAGCCTTGGCCAATCGGCCTAAATTGCTTTTAGCTGATGAACCGACAGGAAATTTGGATGAAAAAACCGGTATGGCCGTTACGGAGATTCTACTGAATTTAAATAAGGATAGAGATATCACAGTGTTATTGGTGACGCACAATCCTGAACTGGCGAAACAGACCGAAATTCAATTCCATTTAGGTGGCGGAAAACTACAAAAAACAATTTGCAGCTAAATGAATCTATTCAGAGCATCATTGATTCGCGATTTGTTAACGGACGTGTTCCTCAACCTTTTCCGAAAGAGGATGAGAGCGTTACTCACGATGACCGGAGTAATCATTGGCTCTTTTCTTGTTGTTTTAATTTTTTCTCTCTCCAACGGGTTATCGGTCTTTCTTGATCAACAAATTCGTGCCGTTTGGGATGAAAATATGATTAAGGTGCGTCTTGAGAAGGGTGGGGCACCGGAGAAAATGGCCAAAGGAATGTTTGGCGGTCTGGGTGAGCCTCCGCAGCAAGTGACTGAGGAAAACAAGGAGGAGATTCCCGGTGCTTTTGAGTTTCGTCACATACCTCATGAGAGTATTCAAAAGCTAAAGAATATTGATGGAGTGCAGGAGGTGCAGCCGGAGATCTGGGTAATGCCGCGCTCAATGCAGGTGGTCGGTGATGACCGCCAATTTGATGCCATAGTTCGCCCTTGGATTATGGCGGGACCCGATATGCTTGCTTACGGTCAGGATTTTTCCACCAGTGCTGCTCGTGAATGTATCGTTTCTGAGGCTTATCTGGTTGCTTTAGGTTATTCAAATCCAACCCAATTGCTTGGGCAGACCCTAAAGATTCGCATTCAGGAAGATGCTTATATTGCCATGGCTGGCGGTGGCCAGATGGATCTAAAGTTTTTGGACAAACTTCGGGATGTTGCTTATCTCTTTCAGAACCCCCCTGAGGATCCCGAGCTGACGATAATCTCTGCATTCATTATGCTAAGAGACTTAGCGAATTCATCGGAAATTAAGGCGCTCACCACGGAGCCCGGGGCGGCTAAGGTGTTTGAAGCTAAGGTGGTGGGAATCTCCAAGAAAGGGTTGCTGACCAATATGATTTATCTCCCTCCGGATTTGATCGCTGAGATGGGCCGCGTTTTTTTGCGTAACCCTGATATATACACTAAGGGAAAAGACGGTAAATTTGGCATTGAAGGTTTAGTGCGGGTGAGTGATCCAAAAGAAATACCACGGATCAAACGAGAGATAAAAAAGCTAGGGATGAAATCGACCACTTTAGAGGATGTGGTTGGCTTTATTCATGGCCTCTTTGGTGCTTTGTCTGCGATTCTTACGTTTTTTGTGATGATTGCTGGGGTCGTGGCTTTTTTCTCCATTGTTAATACATTGTTCATGGCGGTTAGCGAACGCAAGCGGGAGATTGGCGTTTTACAGGCTATTGGTGCCACGCGCGGGTATGTAGCGGCCATGTTTGCTGCTGAAGCGGGTGCCATTGGACTGATGGGGGGGCTGATCGGATACTTGCTGGGCACAGTTCTCTGTATCGTGGGAAACATATATGCAGCTCAAGGCCTACCATATATTCCGGGAGGAAATTGGGGTAATATTCTTGGAGTATCTGACCTTTTTGTGACTCCTTGGTGGGTGTTACCTTTGATGATATTGGCGACTGCTTTTGTGGGTGCTTTTGCGGGGGTTTTACCTGCGAAGCGTGCCGCGCAATTGGATCCAGCTGAAGCATTGCGCTACGAGTAATTTGCTTGCCGAACGATGTGCCCCACGGTGTCATGGGCGCATGCAATTTCCCCGATTGATTCTCGCTGGTCTGGTTCTGTCGCTTACGGTTGAGGCCGCGCCCCTCAAGAAAGTCCTCACGGACGCCACCAAAGGCTATCGCGTGGCCAGTTGGCAAATGGTCTCCAGCGATCTGCCCGGCTATCGCGGTGAAGCCAAGTGGCACATTCGCAAACGCATCCTGCAGGGCGGCAAACAGGAAGGTGTGGACATCATCGAGGTGGACAACGGCAAACTGCGTTTCCGAGTGATCCCCACACGCGGGATGGGCATTCTCGATGCGAACCTTGGCGATGTACGGCTCGGTTGGGATTCGCCGATCAAGGAGGTGGTGCATCCGAAGTTCATCAATCTCGAAAGCCGCGGCGGACTCGGCTGGATCGAGGGTTTCAATGAATGGATGGCGCGCTGCGGCCTGGAATATGCCGGGCACCCGGGGAAGGACGAGTTTATCACCAACACCGGCGATAAGGGCCAGATGGATCTCACGCTGCACGGTAAGATTTCAAATATTCCGGCGAGCGAAGTGATGGTGACCGTCGACCGGCAGGCGCCATATACCATCCGCGTGCGCGGGCGCGTGGATGAGCGTGTATTCTTCGGACCGAAGCTGGAGTTGTGGACAGAAATCAGCACCGTGCCCGGCTCGGGCAAATTCACCATCAGCGATACCCTGACCAACCGCGGCTCCGAGCCGCAGGAGTTCATGCTGATTTACCACGCCAACTACGGGTCTCCGTTGCTGGAGCAGGGCGCCCGGTTGGTGGCGGCCGCCGAACGCGTGGCGCCGTTCAACGATCACGCCGCCAAGGCGGTGAAGACGTGGGACACGTACGCCGCACCTAGGTCCGGTTTCGTGGAGGAAGTGTTTCAGATTTTCCCGTTCGCCGATAAAAAAGGACGCACCACCATCCAACTACAAAATGCCAAGGGCGACCGCGGTGTATCGATGAACTGGTCACTGGAAGAGCTGCCTTATCTCACACAATGGAAAAACACCGTCGCCAACTCCGATGGCTACGTTACTGGCCTCGAGCCCGGCACTAGTTTCCCACACAACCGCCGCTGGGAACGTGCCAAGGGCCGCGTGAGCAAGCTGGCCCCAGGCCAGTCGCGCAGCTTCGCGATCACGTTTGGCATTCAAAGTACGCAGACCGAGGTTGCCGAAGTGGCTCGCTCAATTCAGGCGCTGCAGGGTGACCGGCGTACACGTGTCCTTCAAAGGCCAGAAGCTGATCCCTTCAATAACGGTGACGAGACCAAATAACACTGCGATCCCGAGGCATTTTTTGGCTGCTCCCTTGTACATCGTCGATGCCTTTGCGTCCGGGCCGTTCACCGGAAATCCCGCAGGAGTGTGTCTGCTGGAATCCTCGGCGGACGCCGGCTGGATGCAGTCCGTCGCCGCCGAGATGAACCTGTCCGAAACGGCGTTCCTCGTGCCGCGGCAGGACGGATTTGATCTGCGGTGGTTTACGCCCGTCACTGAAGTGGATTTATGCGGTCACGCCACGCTCGCTAGTGCCCATGCACTGTGGGAAACGGAGCGGTTGGCCGGGAACGAACCCGCCCGGTTTCACACCCGCAGCGGGGTGCTTACCGCCATGCGTGCCGGCGACTGGATTGAGATGGATTT
>CAJWMQ010000060.1 GCA_913042895.1 uncultured Verrucomicrobiales bacterium
TCTTAGAGATTATTTTGGATATTATGATGTGGCTGGACGAGGCGGAATAACCCGCCGTTCTCCATGAGAAGATTATACGCTTCAGGCAGTACCAAAGAAAATGGCACTTAGTTACGAAAGATCCCAGGGCGTGCGCTATGGATTAAGCGCTGCAAGGCGCAATCCAGATTGACGGTTATGGCAAGCAAGAAGTCACCCGTCTAAGTGAAGCAGAAAGGCTCTAAATTGGAAAATTGTGACACTCCCCCTAGAAACCACCGATATTCATTCGTGGTATAACTGGGTAAAACCGGTGAACAGCTTTCGGTTGCAGATAATTTGGGCTCCATCCAGCTTTTGTTTATGTCGGTTTGGCGCGGTATTTCGGCCATTTTTTATGCCACTTTCCTTTGTCTCTCTTCGCATTTGGTGCAGGCGTGGGATTACGAGCGTCACCGACTGATCAACGATCTCGCGCTGGACACATTACCTCAGAGCTTCCCACGGTTTGTTTTCACTGCTGAAAACCGTGAGCGAATCCGATTTCTCGCAGGCGAACCCGATCGCTGGCGTAACACCCGCGATCGTGCGTTAAGGCACCTAAATAATCCCGACCATTATTTTGATGTCGAATACCTTGCCCAATACGAGTTGAAGACGGAAACCCTCAGTCATTTCCGGTATCGTTTCGTGGAACAAATGGCCGCTGCCCGGGCAAGACTGAAACTGGAGCTACCCGAAGGCAACACCGACCATCTCAAAGGCCATCCCGGGTTTATGCCCTGGAGTATCAATGAGCATTATCTCAAGCTCGTCAGCTCATTTTCCTACCTGCAAGTCTTCAAGACCATGGGCACGCCTGAGGAGATCACCAACGCCCAAGCCAATGTGGTGTATCGCATGGGCATTCTCAGCCATTTTGTGGGTGATGCCGCACAGCCGCTCCATACCACTGAGCATTTCAATGGTTGGACCGGTGAAAACCCCAAAGGCTATACCACCAGCCGCCGATTCCACTCTTGGGTCGACGGTGGTTTCTTCAAAGCCACCTCCGATCCGGACCGCGCAGCCATTACCAAACAACTAAACCCCGCAGCGCTGCTAATGCGACCGCCGGCGCGCGATTTGGCCAGCGGACAATTCCAAGCAGTAATAGATTACATCCTCGGACAACACCGATTAGTTGAGCCCTTGTATCAACTGGATAAGACAGGCAAACTCTCAAAAGAAACCCCCGCTGCCGGAAGACAGTTTTTACATCAACAACTGGCTGCTGGATCGCAAATGCTCGGCAACCTTTGGTTCACCGCGTGGAAGGAAGCGCCGCCGGACCGGTTTCTACAGGCGTACCTCGCCCAACGTAAGTTGAAAGAAGAATGATTCGTCTATTTGCCATCGGACTGCTCCCACTCGCCTTCGCCGCGAGTGCCGCGGATCCGTTGGCCGAAGCCCGTGCCGCTTACGCCCGCGGCGACTTCACCAACACGATCAGCCACGCCACCAATTCCATTGCCAAAAACCCGTGGCAGGAGGATTCCCGTGTACTGCACATCCGTGCGCTGATGGCGCAGGGCCAATTTGCGGAAGCTCGCACGGTTACCACCAACGCCATGGCCAAGCTGGCCAGCAGCGTGCGCGTGCGTTGGATGGCGCATGAGGTGTTTCATTTCAACAACGATCCGAAGGGTGCCACCAATGCGCTGACGGAAATTAATCGCCTCGCCGGTATCCGCGGCTGGGCATATCGGAATGCTCCGGATCTGATTGTACTCGGCCGCACGGCGCTGAAGCTGAATGCCGACCCCAAGCTGGTGCTGGATAAGTTGTATCATCCAGCACGCGAACATGATCCCAACTTTGCCGGCACGGCTCAGGCCATTGGCGATCTGGCGTTGTCCAAGAGCGATTATGAACTGGCCGGACGCACCTTTCAGCTAGCGCTCAAGCGGCATCCTAAAAATGCCGACCTCCATTTCGGCGCGGCCCGCGCGTTTGCGCCCTCGGACGGCAAGACGATGACGCAACATTTGCAGGCGACCCTTACGGCTAACCCAAATCATGCCGGTGCACGCTTGTTGATGGCCGATCGCCTAATTGATCGCGAAGCCTACGACGAGGCTGAGATGCAACTATCCAAGGTGCTCGCCGTGAACCCACATCATCCCGAGGCCTGGGCCTTTCGCAGCGTTATCGCCCATCTCCGCGCCGACACTACCGCTGAAAGCAAAGCCCGCGAACAGGCGTTGGCCCACTGGAAAACCAATCCGCGCGTGGATCATTTGATCGGCAAAAAACTCTCGCAGAAATACCGTTTCGCCGAAGGATCCACACACCAGAAACAGGCGCTGGCATTTGATGAGAAGTATCTGCCTGCAAAGATCCAGCTCGCACAGGATTTGCTGCGACTCGGCTTTGAGAAGGAAGGCTGGGCCATGACCGAAGCCGCCCATGAATCTGACGGCTACGATGTCACAACCTACAACCTCGTGACCTTACGCGATACGCTCGGCAAATACACCACGCTTACCAACGCCAATTTCATCGTCCGCATGGACCCGCATGAGGCGGCCGTTTACGGCCCGCGCGCCCTTCGCCTGCTCGATCGCGCTCATGATACGTTGTGTAAAAAGTACGACCTAAAGCTGGAACAACGCACTACGGTAGAAATCTTCGCCGAACAAAAGGATTTTGGCGTGCGCACCTTCGGTATGCCCGACAATCCGGGTTTTCTTGGTGTGTGTTTTGGCTGTGTGATTACCGCCAACAGCCCGGCCTCGCAGATGCCCGCGCCAGCCAATTGGGAGAGCGTTCTCTGGCACGAATTTTGCCACACGGTTACGCTGGCACTAACCCGTAACAAAATGCCGCGCTGGCTCAGTGAAGGCATCAGTGTGTACGAGGAGCGCCAAGCACAGGAGACCTGGGGACAGCGGATGAACCCGCGCTTCCGGGAATTGATTCTTGGCGGTGAACTGACTCCTGTAAGCAAAATGAGCGGCGCGTTTTTGGCACCGGAAAGCAATCTCCATCTACAATTTGCCTATTATCAATCTTCGCTGGTGGTGGAACATCTCACCGAACGCTTTGGACTCGATGCGATCCGTAATATTCTCAAGGATCTCGGTGAAGGCGTGGAGATTAATGTAGCCATTGCCAAGCACACCGAGCCATTGGACAAACTAGAGACCGCCTTCCGCGCGTACGCCGTGGCCAAGGCCAAGGCGCTGGCGTCGGAGCTGGACTGGACCAAGCCCGATCCGGAAACCCTGCGGACGGGCGTGGAGGAGTTCGCGAAGAAACATCCAAAGAATTTTTACCTCCTCGTGCGCCAGGCCCGGCGGGCGTTGAACGACAAGGATTGGGAAGCCGTCAAGGCGCCCTGCAGAGAATTGATCAAGCTGTTCCCGCGCCAAACAAATGGCGAAGGCAATCCCTACGTGATGCTCGCCCGCGCACAGCGCGAGTTGGAGGAATATCAGGCTGAACGCCAAACACTCGAGGCGCTTGCTGCCATGGCCGATGATGCCTACCCAATATTCCAACGCCTCACGGAACTAGCTGCCGAACAAAAGGATTGGGAGGCAGTGCGTTTGAATTGCGAACGGGTACTGGCGGTGAACCCCCTCCTGCCCGATACCCATCGGCACCTTGCACTGGCGGCCGAAGCGCTGAACGACACGCCACAGGCCATCGAGTCCTGGCAAACCCTGCTACGACTGGACCCGCTCGATCCGGCCGAGGCAAATTACCGACTGGCCCGACTGTTACGTGAATCGGACAACCCCAAGGCCAAGCGGCATCTCCTGATGGCCCTAGAGGAGGCCCCGCGTTTTCGTGAGGCACTGAAGCTCCTGTTAGACTGGGAGACAACCGAAGGGAAACTCGATGAAAAATAAAAAATTCATCGCCTTGAGTGGCGTCGCAATAGCAGCCGCGGCTTGGATTATGGCACAACCTCGCCCGCTTCCACCGTCCATCGACCGGCGTGGCGTACCAAGTTGGCAGGTGGACAACGAGATGCCGCGTGATGTGTTTACCTTCTGCCGTTTGCGCTACAGCAGCTACAGCGGTCGCGGCCGAAAATGGGCCACCGATTACCCGGATGCCGATTTGAATTTCTCCTATCGCCTGCAGGAACTGACCTCGATGAAGGTACATCCGGACGGCATGGTGCTGGACATCACCGACCCCAAGCTCACCGATTATCCGTTCGTTTACATGGCCGAGCCCGGCGACCTGTGGCTGAGCGAGCCGGAGGTCAAGGCGCTGCGCGGCTATCTACTTAATGGCGGATTTCTAATGGTCGATGATTTCTGGGGCGGCGATGAATACGATAATTTCGCGGCGGAAATGCGGCGCGTATTCCCCGACCGAGAGCCCAAGGAACTACCGCTGGAGCACCCGATTTTTCATTGCGTGTTTGATCTTAAGGAAAAGCCCCAGCTGCCTTCCATTGGCCAGGCCATGCAAGGTATGAATTTCGAATACCGGCCTGGGCCGGATAACGGCAGCCAGGTCCATTACAAAGGCATCTTCGATGATAAGGACCGGCTCATGGTAATCATTTGCCACAACACCGATCTCGGCGACGGCTGGGAACGCGAGGGCGAGAACCAGTATTACTTCAAGAATTTCTCCGAGCCCAAGGCCTACCCCATGGGCATCAACATCATCTTTTACGCAATGACCCACTAATGGATACCGACACCCAAACCCCCACCGACGCTGAAACCGTGGACCAGATCCTCACTGGCTACAGCCGCATCAAGTCCGAGCTGGGCAAAACCATCATCGGCCAGGAAGACGTGATCGACGAGATCCTCATTTCCCTGTTCGCCGGTGGCCATGTCTTGATCACTGGCGCGCCCGGCCTGGCCAAGACGCTACTGGTGAAATCGATTGCCGAGATTTTTGACCTTCAATTTTCGCGCATCCAATTCACACCTGACCTCATGCCAGCGGACATCACCGGCACCGAGGTGCTTAGCGAAACCGATGCCGGCCGACAGTTGCGGTTCGTACCCGGGCCTGTGTTTGCTAACATCATTCTCGCGGATGAAATCAACCGGACGCCACCCAAGACCCAGGCCGCCCTACTGGAGGCCATGCAGGAGCATCAAGTCACTGCCGCCGGCCAACGGCATCCGTTACCCCAACCCTTCTTCGTGCTCGCAACGCAAAACCCCATTGAGATGGAAGGTACATACCCGCTGCCCGAGGCGCAGCTGGATCGTTTCATGTTCAACGTGGTCATTGATTATCTACCCGAGGATCAGGAAGTAGCCGTGGTCCAGCAAACCACCGCGGGCGGCAGCGAAACCATTGAGCCACTTTTCAATGCCGAGGATGTGCAGCGCTTCAACGATCTCGTGCGCAAAGTTCCCGCCGCCGAGGATCTCGTGCGGTACGCCGTGCAATTGGCTGCCGCCAGTCGACCAAGTCAGGACAACACCCCGGATTTCGTCAATGAATGGGTCAGCTGGGGCGCCGGCCTGCGTGCCGCCCAGTTCCTCGTGCTCGGTGCCAAAGCGCGCACGCTCCTGCGGGGCCGCAGCCACGTGACCGCTGAGGATATTCAGGCCGTAGCCGCGCCGGTGTTGCGCCATCGCGTATTGGTCAATTACCGCGCGGAAGCCGAGGGCATGACCACGCAAAAGATTATCGAGCAACTACTCGACCACGTGAACCCGAATGCCTGAAATCGCCGCTAACTCGGCGCGCAATGGGTTTATCGACACGCGCACCCTGATGCAGATCCGCAGTTTGGAGCTGCGCGCTCGCATTGTAGTGCAGGGCTTCTGGAACGGCATCCACCGTAGTCCCTACCACGGCTTCTCTGTTGAATTTTCCGAGTACCGCCAGTACGTACCGGGCGATGATCCCCGCTATGTCGATTGGCGCGTGTACGCCCGTAGCGACCGCTACTACATCAAGAAGTTTGAGGATGAAACCAACCTGCGTTGCCACCTGTTGGTCGATCAAAGTCGCTCGATGACCTTCGGCTCCGGCGATTGGACCAAAGCCGATTATGCGCACACACTGGCCGCCACCCTCGCCTACTTTCTCTTTCAACAAGGTGACGCCGTTGGCCTACTGAGTTTTGATGAGAGCATTCGGGATTATCTTCCCGCCCGCAATCGCCCCGGGCATTTACGGCAATTGATGTTGTCTCTGGAAAAACCCGCCGCCGGCCAGACCACCAGCATTGCCAAGCCCCTGCAGCGGATTGTGGAGCTGGTCAACAAACGCGGCCTGATGGTCCTCATTTCTGATCTACTCGCCCCCGTGGAAGAACTGGAAGCCAAGCTTGGCCGCCTGACCGCCACCGGCCATGACGTCGTAGTCCTACGCGTCCTCGATCCGCGCGAGATCGATTTCGATTTTGAAGACGCCCTGCTCTTTCACGATGTGGAATCGGAGAAGGACCTGTTCATCGATCCATCCGCCGCCAAGCGTAATTACCTGCAACGCTTTGCCGAACATGGCGACGCGGCCCGGGCCGTCTGTTCCAAGCTGGGGGCGGACTACCTGCAGGTGACCACCGACGAGCCGCTGGATCAGGTGCTCGCCAATTATCTCCGCCAACGGCAACGCCGCGGCAAAACCATTCAACGCCACGCCAACGCATGAGTTTCCTCGCCCCACTCTTTCTGCTCGGTGGCCTAGCCATTGCCGGTCCGGTGTTGTTTCATCTCATCAGGCGTAACACGCGTGAAAAGTTCACCTTCAGTTCGCTCATGTTCCTGCGAGCCGATCCGCCAAAGGTCACGCGCAAGAGCCGGCTGGAAGATATCCTGCTCCTGCTGGTCCGCTGCGCCCTGTTGGCGGTGATGGCACTCGCCTTTTCGCGACCGTTCATGCGCAACACCGTTACGGCCGGTCACGATGCCACAATCGGCCAACGGATCGTGTTGCTGATCGACACCAGCGCCAGCATGCAGCGCGCAGGGATTTGGGAGAAAACCCTGACTGAAGCGCGCACTGCGTTGGCTGACGTGCAACCTTCTGATTCCTTTTCCATCCTGACCTTCAATGGCCAAACCCAGCCGCTGCTACGGTTTGACCAATGGCGCGACCTGCCCGAGCCCAGCCGATTGCTCGCCGCCCGCGAAGCCTTGAACGGTCTGCAACCCAGCTGGGGCAGCACGCATCTGGGCAACGCCATTCTCACCGCTGCCGAATTGCTGGAGGAAAACCCGCACACCGGCCCGCAACAGATCATTGTCCTCACCGACCGGCAAGAAGGCGCGCAACTAGATGGCCTACAGGGCCATGACTGGCCGGGCGACCTACAACTCACACTGAAAACGGTGGCACCCACCGCCGTCGGCAATGCCGGCCTCCAACTGGCGCCCGGCCACGCGACCGAGGATGCCGACAGCACAGGCCAACGCGTGCGCGTGACCAACTCCGGCGATGCCACCCGCGAACAATTCCAACTCGCCTGGTCCCAAGGCGACACCGCGCACACCAACACCGTGCCCGTGTACGTGCCCGCTGGCCAAAGCCGCACGCTCACCGCGCCCCGCCGCCCTGCGGGACCTAATTGGCAACTCGCTCTGCTTGGCGATTCCGAGACGTTTGATAACACCCTACATATCGCACCTCTTACGCCGGAGCCAGTGCGCATCCATTATCTTGGCCGCGAATCGGCCGAAGATACGGAGGCCATGCGCTTTTATCTCGAGCGCGCTTTCTCCACCACGCGTCTGCAACATGTGGAGGTGCTCACGCATTTGCCGTCGGCGCTGGAGGGTAAACTAGCACATCCGGATGATCGCCTGTTGATCATTGGCGAACCGATCGAGGCGGAGCATGTGGATCGTGTGCGGCAGTTTGCCGAAAGCGGACACTCGGTGCTGCTGCCGTTGAAGAGCGATGCGATGGCGGGCACGTTGACCGCGCTAGCGAAGTCCGGCCCTGTGCCGTTGAGCGAGGCGAGCGTAGAGAAATATGCGCTGCTCAGTCAGGTGGATTTCGAGCACCCCCTGCTGGCTCCATTCAACGAACCCCGCTTCAGTGATTTCACCAAAATCAATTTCTGGAAACATCGCACGCTGGACCCTGCCCGATTGCCCGGCGCGCGCGTGCTGGCGCGGTTTGATGACGGCGATCCGGCGCTGCTTGATCTACCGCTGGGCAGCGGCCATCTCTTTGTCCTCACCAGCGGCTGGCACCCGGTCGACAGCCAACTCGCGCTGGCCAGTAAGTTTGTGCCCCTGCTCTATTCGATGCTGGAGCTGGGCCAAACCGGTGGGCGGCTGAAGACCGCGCATTTTGTTGGCCAACCAGTCACGCTCCCCGGCGAATCAGACACTGCCCGCACCGTTACCGGCCCGGGACCGGACGCGCAAATATCCGCCGGTCAAAATGGTTTTCACGCCGATCAACCAGGTCTGTTTACGCTACAAGGATCACGGCCGGTGACCTTTGCCGTGAATGTGCCTGCTCGTGAAAGCCGCACGGAACCTCTGGCGCCTGAGCGCTTGGATGGATTGAACCTCCCCTTTGCCCCGGGATCAGTTGAAAAGGCCGAAATCGAGCAGAACCGGGAACAAACTTTGATCGACGAACAACTCGAAAAACGTCAAAAAATATGGCGCTGGCTAATCGTGGCAGCGATCATGCTGGTGTTATTGGAGACATGGCTAGGCGGCTGGCTCTGGCGCAAACCCACCGCCGCTAAATCCCCCGGAGAGGTAACATGAACGAACTCAAACGAATCCTCTACCCCATCATTCGCCGCCAACAACAATGGCGTACATGGAACCAAATGCTGTACTGGTGGTGCGCACTGGCCACCGTGTCCGGTGTCATCCTCATCCGCGCGCAGGCCGGCGACGTTTTCCCCGCATGGACCGCGCTGACTCTCGGAGGAGCGCTCTTGTTAGGCACGTTTATGGTGTTGTGGATGAACACCTCACGCGGACGATTCGACTATCAGCAACTCGCCCGGGACATTGAGGCTGAACATCCCGAATTGCACGCCACCCTGCTCACTGCCATCGAACAAGAGCCAGATCCCGATTCTGGCGAATACAACTTCCTGCAGGAACGCGTCATCAACGACGCCAAAGCCGCCTATGAGAAATCGCAGTTCTGCAAAGTGATCCCCCGCAGCAAACTCCTCGCCCTGCAGGCCGCGCTTACCCTGCTGTTTATTATGACCTGCGTGTGCCTCGGCAAGCTGCATCAACTGCCTCAGGCCACCACCCTCGCCCAAGCCCCAGGCCAAGAGGAATCCGTGACGGAAGATATCGATCGCCAAGCGCAGCTAGATCAGGTGGAGCCGGGCAATACTGAGGTGGAACGCGGCACCCCACTGGCCGTGCTCGCCCACTTTATCAACCAAGCGCCGGACCACGCCACGCTGGTGATCCGCAATCCACAGGGCACCCGACGCATTGATCTCACCAAGAACCTCGACGACCCCATCTTCGGCGCCACCCTGCCCATCGTGGATCAGGCGTTTTCCTATCACGTGGAATACGATGGCGAACAATCCGAAACCTATCAGGTGAACGTGTTCGAGTTCCCCGCGCTCGACCGCGCCGATGCCGCGTTGGAATACCCCACCTACACCCGCCTGCCTAGTCGCACAGTGGAAGACACCCGCCGCCTCAGCGCCGTGGAAGGCACGCAACTCTCCTACCGCTTCCACCTCAACAAACCCGTGCAAAGTGCGCGTCTCGTCGGCCCTGATGACCAGTCCATCGACCTCAAGGTCCATGCCGGCCAGCCATTGGCCGAGTTGCCGCCGTTGGCGCTAACCCAAACCCAATCCTGGAAACTCGAGCTCACGGATGCGGCCGGCCGCCAAAACAAAATCGCGCCGCGAATTGAGGTTTCGGTATACGCCAACAAACCGCCTGTCATTCGCGTCAGCAGCCCCCATGGCGATCAGCAGGTGTCGCCGCTGGAAGAAGTCGATTACGCCGCCGAAATAGAGGACGACTTCGGCCTCGGTCGCTACGGTCTCACCTACAACATCAACGGCGGCGAACTGCAGGAAATCCCCCTCGGCCAACCCGCTCCCGGCAACACCAAGGCCCTCGCCCGCCACCTGCTAGCGCTGGAAACCCTTGAAGTGGAACCGGATCAACTCATCAACTGGTTCTTCTGGGCCGAAGACACCGGGCCCGACGGCCAACCGCGCCGCGCTTACAGCGATATGTTCTTTGCCGAGATCCGGCCCTTCGAGCAAATCTTTCGTCAAGGTGATCCCAGCCAGCAACAACAGCAGCAACAACCGCAACAGCAATCCCCCAATCAACAGACCGAGGAACTGATCAAGCTGCAGAAACAAATCATCAACGCCACCTGGAAACTCCGCCGCCAACCCGCCACTTTGGCCAAGGACGCGCCCGTATTGGTTGAGGGCCAAACCGAAGCCCTGACCAAGGCGCGTGTGCTTCTGGATAAAAGTAGCGACGAAAAAGCCACCGAACACATCAAGGCCGTGGTCGCTCACATGGAACGCGCCGTCAACCAACTCACCGAAGCCACGCAGGAAGCCGCCTCTCTGATGCCCGCTCTCGCCGCGGAACAGGCCGCCTACCAGTCCCTGCTGCGCCTGCAAGCCCATGAGTTTCAGGTCAGCCAACAGCAGCAACAACAATCCAGCCAGCAACAACAACAGCAATCCAATCAGCGCGCCCAGAGCCAATTGGATCAACTGGATCTGCGTGAACAGGAAGACCGCTACGAAACCGAGCGACAGGCCCGCAAGCTGGAGGAACCCAAGCAGCGCGAGCAATTGCAGGTGCTCAGCCGACTGCGTGATCTCGCCCAGCGCCAGCAGGATCTCAATGAAAAACTCAAGGAACTCGAAAGTGCCCTGCGCGCCGCCGAAACCGCCAAGGCAAAAGAGGAAATCGAACGCCAACTCAAGCGCCTGCGCGAGGAGCAGCGCCAGAATCTCGCCGATGTCGATGAATTAAACCAACGCATGGAGAAGCCAGAGAACCGCGCCGACATGCAGCTTCAACGCCAGCAACTGGAGCAGACCCGTCAGCAAATGAACGAGGCCGCCGAACAAATGCAAAAGGGGCAACTGTCCCAGGCCATCTCCAACTCCACACGCGCCCAAAAGGACTTGCAGGAAATGCGCGATGATCTGCGCGAGAAAACCTCTAACCAATTCGCCGAGGAAATGCGGACTATGCGCCGGGACGCCCGCGAGTTATCCGAGAAACAAAAAGAACTCAGCAACAAACTGGATCAGGCCAAAAATAAAAACGAACCCCGCAAATCGCTTAGCGACACCGACAACCAGAAGGAGATCAGCAAGGAACTCAACGATCAGCAAAAGAAACTCAAGAACCTGCTGGAGGACATGAAAAATGTCGTTGAGAAATCCGAAATCGCCGAGCCATTACTTAACCGGAAGCTATACGAAACATTCCGTGAGGCGCATCAGGATCAGGCCGACAAATCCCTCAAGGCCGCCGCCACGCTGCTTGAACAGAAGGAAGACGCCCTCCGCAACAATCAACTCCTGCGCACGCTCGACGAGATCATGGATAAAGATCCGGACAAGCAAAAGCTCATCGACCAGCTGCGCCAACGGGATTTCCGGCAGGCCTCCAAGACCCTCAGCGACCAAGGCCAACGTAAACTCAATGACCTGAAGAAAGGCGTCGAACAAGCCGCCGAAAGCGTGCTCGGCAATGAAACCGAAGCCCTCAAATTCGCCGAGCAACAACTGGGCGAACTCAGCGAAGCGCTCAAGAACGAAAAGGCCGAAGCCACCGGCAAAAAGCCGAATGAGCAAGCCGCCTCCAAACCGCAACAGGGAAAACCTGGCCAACAGAAAGGCGATCCAAACGGCGAACAACCGAACGCCCAAAATAAACCGGCCCAAGCCCAGGGCGACCCGAAGGCAAATCAGCCGAACTCCCCCAACGAACAAGCCGGCCAGCCCAACCAAAAACCGAACACGCAAGGTCAGACTAATCAGCCCAAACAGCCGACCCCACCCAATTCCCAAGCCCAACAATCCGGACAACAACCGCAGACCGGACCGGCTTCGTTTTTAGAAAAAGGCTTCAACCGTAATGAAAGCGGCCAGAACCCCATCACCGGAGGCCATCACCGCGAATGGACCGATCGCCTGCGCGATGTGGAGGAAGCCGTTGACCGCCCTGAAGTCCGCGAGCAGGTGGCCCAGATTCGCGAAGACATCCGCAAGCTGAACACCGAGTTCCGTCGCAACAGCAAGGAGCCCGAGTGGGATTTGGTGGAGAAAAAGATTTTGCAACCGCTCGATAAAGTCCGCCACACCCTCGCCGAAGAACTGGCCAAGTCCGAGTCCGACCGTGCTCTCGTGCCGATCGACCGCGACCCCGTGCCCAGTCGCTTCAGTGATTTGGTGGAAAAATATTACGAGCGATTGGGCGAAGGCAAATAACCGACGCCCACCACCCCGATAGGCTAATGGAATCCCTATATCTGGCAGGCAAAGCCTGGTTGCTCCCCGCCGCTCTCTGGCTGGCGGTGGGCTTGGCCACGGTTTGGTGGGCCTACCGCGGCGCCTCCATGGACCGCCATATCCGCGGTGCTTGCATGGGGCTTAAATGTCTCGGCCTACTCCTGCTGCTGCTCTGCCTACTCGATCCCATGGCCAGCCAGGAACGCGCCAAGCCCGGCGCCAACCGGCTCGCGTTGCTGGCCGATACCAGCGAAGGCATGAACCTCACCGGTGCCGGTGAATCCCGACCGCGCGCGGAAATACTGCAGGACACACTCGCCCTGCAGGCCAACAACTGGCAGGCGCAGTTGGCCAATGATTTCGACCTGAAACGCTACGCCTTCGATGCGCGCCTACGCAATGTCACCAACTTTGAGGGACTCACCTTTACCGGTCATTCCTCCCGTTTGGGCGAATCCTTGCGCACGGTCGCCCGACGCTATCGTGGCCAACCGCTAGCCGGCATCGTGGTTTTCACCGACGGCGTAGCCACCGATCTGGATGACACACTGCCCCAGCTCGAGGGATTGCCGCCGGTGTACCCCGTACTGATCGGCAATACCGCTCCGCAACGCGATGTGGCCTTGGGCACTGTGACGCCCACGCAAACCGCCTTTGAAGATGCGCCCGTGTCCATCATCGCCCAAGTCACCGCACGCGGCTGCAAGGATGAGGACATCACGGCCTCATTGGAGTTGCTAGATTCCACCGGCAAGGAAGCGGTCACAATCAAGCAACTAACCCGCCGTGCAGAAAGCGGCAACGCCGAGCTGACCTTTCGTTTTAAAGTGCGGCCGGCGGTCAAAGGCATTTTGTTTTACCGCCTGAACGTGGCGACCGAAGGCGATGCGCCCGAAGCCACTCAGGCCAATAACCAACGCGTGGTGGTGATCGATCGTGGCGGCGGTCCGTACCGCGTGCTGTATCTCGCCGGTCGACCCAACTGGGAATATAAGTTTCTCCAACGCGCCGTGTCTGAGGATGAACAGGTCGATCTCGTAGGCCTGATCCGCGTGGCGCGCAAGGAGGCGAAATTCGAGTTCAAGGGACGCAAGGGCGAGAACGCCAATCCGCTGGCGCGCGGGTCCGGACAGGATGTCGGCGATTACGATCAACCTGTGCTCGTGCGGTTGAACACCGCTGATGCGGATGAGTTGAAAACCGGCTTCCCCACTGAGGCCGAGGAATTGTTTCAATACAGCGCAGTGATCCTCGATGATCTGGAGTCCGCCTTTTTCACGCCGGCCCAACACGCCCTGCTCCACCGCTTTGTCAGCGAACGCGGCGGCGGTTTGCTGATGTTGGGCGGACAGGAATCCTTTCGTCAGGGCGAATACGCTCGCACGCCGATCGGTAGTCTCTTGCCGGTTTACCTCGACCGCCCCGAAGATGTCACACCCTTAAATAATCTTAAATATTCCCTCACGCGCGATGGCTGGCTGCAGCCGTGGGTGCGCCTCCGCGATAATGAATCCGCCGATCGCGCGCGGCTCGGGGAGATGACCGAGTTTGTTTCACTCAACCGCGTGCGCGGCAAGAAACCAGGCGCCAACGTGCTGGCCACCGTGGCCACCGGCAATCAAGCCTCCGAACCGGCGCTGGTGACTCACTCCTTCGGCCGCGGCCGCGTGGCCTCGGTACTACTGGGCGATTTCTGGCGGTGGGGTCTCAAGGGCGAGACCGAGCGCGAAGATCTCGACAAGGCTTGGCGCCAGATGATCCGCTGGCTGGTGGCCGATGTCCCCGTACAGTTTGATCTCGCCACACTGGAAGGCAGCGAAGGAGCCGGCCGGCAAATCAACGTGCGCGCTCATAACCCCGCCTTTGCGCCGCTGGAAAATGCGCAGGCCCAACTCACCGTCAAGCCGCTGGGTGAGGATCGATCCGTCGAACTTCAGGCCGAAGCCGAGCCGGATCAGGCCGGGCTCTACCAATCGCGTTACCTGCCGCGCACGAATGGCGGTTATCTGGTGGAAGCGGCTGTCCATGATGAAACCGGCCAACTATTGGGCCGACGCCAGGCCGGTTGGGCCACCGATCATGCCGCCGCCGAATATCGTTCCCTCGCCCCGAACACCGCCTTGATGGAGGATCTCGCGCAACGTACGGGCGGCCGCGTGATTCAGCTGGAGAATCTCAAGGAATTCGCCGCGGACCTGCCCGCCCTGCGCGCGCCCGTCACGGAAATCCGCCATGTACCGCTTTGGCATCAGGGCCCCATCTTCCTGCTCGCCCTGCTTTGTTTTGTCACAGAATGGTTCCTCCGCCGCCGAAAAGGTCTCCCATGATTTCCCCCCGTATCCCCGCTCTTGCCCTCGCCTGCTGGTTGATCGTCCCGTGGCTCACGGCCGCTGATCGCCCCACTGTCATTGTCGTCACCGGCGCGCCCGGCACGACCGAGTATCAGGCACGATTTGCCCAGTGGACCGCCCACTGGAAAACCGCCGCCACACAGGGCGACGCCGCGTATCATGAGATTCCAGCTAGCTCCAAGCAGGCCGCCGATCTGAAAACGCGATTGGCCTCCGAAACCCAAACCGGCCAAACACCCCTCTGGCTCGTGCTCATTGGCCACGGCACGTTTAACGGCAAAACGGCCAAGTTCAACCTGCACGGCCCGGACCTGACTGCCGCCGAACTGAAGATCTGGCTGGCCAAGAGCCAACGCCCCATCGCCGTGATCAACTGCGCCTCCTCCAGCGCCCCGTTTCTCAATACCCTGAGCGGCCCCAATCGCGTCGTCCTCACCGCCACCCGCAGCGGCGCCGAACGCAATTTCTGCCGCCTGGGCGGCTACCTCTCCCAAGCCATTGCCAGTCCCACAGCGGATCTGGATAAGGACGGCCAAACTTCCCTGCTTGAGGCTTGGCTCACCGCCACCCGCCAAACCGCTGAGTTTTACAAAAACGAAAACCGGCTCAGCCCAGAGCACGCTCTGCTCGATGACAATGGCGATAGCAAAGGCACGCCGCCCGACTGGTTTCGCGGGATTCGCGTGACTCAGGAAAGCGTCGATCCCAAGCTCCTGCCCGACGGACTGCGCGCCCATCAGCTACACCTCGTGCCCAGCCCCGTCGAACGCACCCTCACCGCCACCCAACGCGGCCAACGCGACACCCTTGATCTTGAGCTCGCCCGACTCCGCACTCGCAAGACCACCCTGGAGCCCGATGCCTATTACGCCAAGCTGGAACAAATCCTCCGCCAACTCGCCCACATTTACCACCCCGACACCGCCGCTCCTTAACATGAAACATCTCGCACTTCTTCCCGCGCAAGCTCGCTATTGCATTAGCCTTAGGAATAGGCCTTTGGCATGTTGATCCTGATATTAAACCCAGACCGCCAAAAAGGGGGAGTATTTAGGTTTTTAACCCAATAGGTTAGTGCTCTCGATGTGTTTCAATTAATTGAATGACACGATTGAAAGTCGCATTGGATCGGTAAGGCACCCACCAAAAAGTTCCACAAAAAGATTGGTTGGACCTTCCATGCGCACGAGTTTGTGGGAGCAAAAATGGTCTATAAACTTTTTAAAAGACTCCGGATGCCATTGAACGAGAAAATGAAATTCGTTCAGAAAATGGTATTGATGAGTTCACGCCCCATCATCCTATCCGAAGATCACGTGACCGATTCCGCAGTTCGACGATTGGTTTTTGATGCTGGGGATTTTGTGGAAGACTTGATGACCTTATGTGAAGCGGATATTACCACCAAGAATCCCCGCAAGCAGAAAAAATACAAGAACAACTTTAAGCGACCTAAGCTGGAGGGAGTGATGGCTAGTATTGCTTAGGTCGCAATTATCATATGGTGATAAATAATACTTATTATAGTGGCAGAATGACGCATTATGGTGATCCCGATAGGATTCGAACCTATGACCTTCAGATTAGGAA
>CAJWMQ010000061.1 GCA_913042895.1 uncultured Verrucomicrobiales bacterium
TGGAACGGCACCTTTTGGACCACTGCGGTATCCCGGCATAGTTCTAGTTGTTGCCGTTCCGGATTCACTCGCAATCGATACCCGCTCAGGCCACTGAGCCCTACTGCGAAGGTGGCTTCGGCTTGCTCGCCTGCTGTTGCCCTAAAACGGGCGCCTACCCGGAAGCCCTCTGCCATTGCCGGGCCAAACAGCACGCCATGCTCCGATTTGGGCGTGGCGGGGAGCTCGAGATGTCGCCCGCCTTCAGCGGCCACCACGGTGGCCCTACCATTCACAGGGGTAAAGGCCGTCGGCAAGGTTTGCCGTTGATCAAATGATTCCTGAAACAGCGTTGACGCATCCACGGCCGGCGTGGGTGGCGTTACACAGGCGGCTCCGGTCAGCAACAGCGGCAAAATGAAAAACACATTGCGAGTCACGTCAGTTGTTTTTTTCACGTGCTCGAAAGCGGCGACCACCAAGTCGGTCAGGTTGCGTGCTAAAGCGCCGTTGTTCTTCGCCCGAGCCGTAACACCCAACGGCAGGTTGGGGGTCAGAATGAAAGGGAAGGTACGTTTTTTCATGAAATGAATTACTTTCGCGGATTAAACCTGCCTCGAAGTGAACCGACAAAACAAAAAGCTACTCACTTCGCAGCGCCGTTAATAAGCGGCCGCGTAAGGCCACCACGGACGCTAGCCATGTCCAAAAGAGACCGCTCACCAGGATGCCGCCAATGATCCATTTCAGCAGATCCAGCGGCAGACCTTGTCCAGGGCCGGTCAGGGACGGTGCCACGGCCAGCAGGGCACTCACCACGCCGCCGACCAATCCCAGCGCCAGCAGGCCGCCATGTTCGGCAAGTACGAGCCAGTGCAGGGATCCTTTCCGAAAACCCACCGCCTGCAGCAGTGCCAATTCCCCACGGCGCTCCAGCACATTACGCAGCACCACCACGCCGAGGCCGACACTGCCCAGCAGCAATGCCAACCCGCCCAGGGCTTGGAAAATATCGAGGTACGTGTTTTGCACCTGACTGAATTCCGCCAGCCGCCGCGTGGCCGGGGTCAGTTCCAGTCCGTAATCTTCCAGCGCAAAACTCAACTCTTCTTCCGTAGCCTGAGGATCCTCCGCATCAATCAGAAACGCCCGGTAGCCGCTGGCGGAGGGGAATTGTTTCACAAAGTTTTGTTCCGAGATAATCAGGTCCCCTTGGAGCATGGAGTTGGCGAGGAAACCGACAATGCGGATGGGAAACGTGCCGCCGGCTTCGTTTGGGTACTCCATCTCGTCGCCCACCTTTACGTGCAGCGCCCACATGCCCGTGTTCATATCCACCACAGCCGGCACAGCGCCGTCTTCGGTTCCGTTCAACAACTCCCAGCCGTCACCCTTGGCAAACGTAAAAGCTTCTTTGTCGATCAGCTGTTGGGGGTCAACCCCAAGCAACCGAGGCTCGCGGGTCTGATTAAGATTCAGGCAACTGGCATCGTCTCCTTCGCGCACGCGCATTTGCACGAGACTTACGTCACCGTTCACGGCCATTTCCTCGCGGCCCTTTTCGGTGTTTAAATCATACAACACCGGCACATCACTTTGACCGAAAAACGCAAAGCCCCCCGTGCCACTCCAGCGTTCCTGTGCGCCGTCATTCGGATCCAACCGAAACGCGCCCACGGCCACCAGAAGAAACACGCCGCACGCCAGCAAGCCAATGCAGGCCAGACTGCGTCCACGTCGGCGCGCGCTGCCGCGCAAACCCATCGCACCTAAGGTGGCAAAGGAAGCGCCGCCGCTTGTCGCCATTTTGCCCAGCCACGCATGGCACACGCACAGACAACTCACGAGCATCAACATGCCCGCGCCGAAAAATCCACCGGCCTTCATCTGGCCCTGTGCATCTTTCATGGCCAACCCCAGCCCAATCGCGCCTACGGCGCACGCCGCGGCCGTGAGCAGTGCCTTGCGACCGGGATGGGTGGTGTCGGTAGCCGCTGGGCCACCCTGAATGAGTGTGATGGCTTGAGCCTGAGCCAGTTTGCGAACGGTCAACCAAATAGTGAACAATGCCACGGCCAGACCGCCGATCACGCCGGAGGCAACCGTTTGCGGTTGGGCATGATAGATAATATTGCCGTTGCCAATCGCCCCGGCCCAATCGGAATTCAGCAGATCCACCAGCACGTGTGTGTAGCCCAAGCCGGCCCATGCGCCCAGACCGGCCCCGAGCAAGGCAAGCACAAAGCCCTCGGCCAGAAGGAGATTGCGCACGGTTTTCCCGGTGAACCCAATGGCGAGCAAGGTGCCGATTTGCGGGGCGCGCTGTTCCACTCCGAAGACAAAGAGAAGACCCATGAGAATGAGCGCAGCGAGCACGAGAAAAAAGCTCAAGCCAATGAACAGGCCGCCGAAGTCGTTGGCGGAATCGCCGGCGACCGCTTCGGTGCGGACATCGCGGAAGCGCAACCCGATTTGTGCCGGATCGAATTTCTCGCGCAACGCCGTCTCGATCTCAGTGCGGTCGGTCGCATTAAACCGAAACCGCATGGTGGTCGCTTCGCCGTAGCGATTGGCCCATAGCTTCTGGCCGGTTTCCAGAGCGATGAAGGCTTTGGGCGTGCCGCGGTGTTGTTTCCAGTAATCCTCATCCTGATCTCGCACTCGACTGGAATCGAAATCAATCCCGGGATTCCAATCGCGTAAATTATCGCGATCGACGATACCGGGAAAGTTGGGCATTAATTCGCGCCAACCGGGTTGCTCGGTCTCCAGTATGCCACTGACAGTGAAGGTATGCGGACGCTCCTCCAGCTGGCGGTTCAGTCCGAGCACATAATAATCTACCGTGATCTGATCGCCGGATTTCACTCGCAGATCGTTGGCCAACCATTCGGTGATGACCATGTCGTCGCCGGTGGGCGTGATGCGCCCGAGGAAATTGGAGCTGACCCCGGTGATCATAGAGTACGGCGTGGCATTGGTGCCGTGATGAAGATTATTGGCAATGTAGGTTAGTGCCGTGAGGGGGGCATTCGCAGCCTTGAGTGTTTGGGCATCGAGAAAAATGCGGTCGGTCCGCAGATCGATAGCGTTGTCCTTCTCGTTTTCCAACAACTCCAATTCAGCATCAGCCAACCGCCAGACATTCTGGAGTTGGTCATTGGCCTGAGCCGTCAACTCTCCGGGAGTGGATTGAGCGGCCCATGCCAGTAGGCCATTGGCGCGCTCAGGCAATTCCGCTTCTTCCTGCAGCCAGGAGAGCGGCACAAACACGTTGAACGGCGCGGTAGCACCGGGGCGCAGGCTGAAATTGGCCAGCTCGGAATTGGGGCTGATCTCTTTGACCACCGTGAGCCGGAGTCGCACGGTGAGATCTTCCGCCACCGAGAGCGGCGCATCCCGCGGCAGCACACTGGGCTTGGCGATGCGCAAGCGAAATTCATCGCCGGCCTGCAGCCCGAGTTGCTTGGCCAGACGCGGATTGATCAGCGCTTCACCTTCTTTCAGCGCAGGAGGCCGGTTGGCTTTGAGGTAGGCGAACCGCCAAAAGGCATCATTAATTCCGATCAGCTGGATGTTGTTTGCTCGGGCGGCTACTTGACCGTCCTCGTTCTCTCGATACCCGGCGGCGTTCAGCCGGAGAATGGGGGCCACGGCGGATTGATCGCCCAAGTCGATGCGTATGGCCAAGTCATCGCGAAAAAAGCGGTCGTGCAATTCCACCGCCGCCTGGACATAGCCCAGCCGTTGCTCGGCTTGATTTTGCAAGGTGCGTTTCACCGAATCGCCCACTACCAGGGAACCGGTCAACACGGCCGCCGCCACTACAGCCCCGAGCAGGGTACCCACGTGGGCGCGGGCATGATGCTGTAAGCTGGCCAGAATGAGCCGAAGGCGCGTCATGTCAGGCGATTTGTCCCTCGGCAAGCTTCACGGTGCGGGCCATGCGGGCGGCGAGGTCGGGGGAATGGGTGACGGTGATGAGGGTGAGGCTTTCCTCGGCGTTCAGTTCCACGAGCAGTTGGCCGAGCTTGTCCGCAGTGGCCTCGTCGAGGGCGCCGGTGGGTTCATCGGCGAGCAGGAGCTGCGGTTCGTTGATCAGGGCGCGGACGACCGCGGCGCGTTGGCGTTCTCCGCCGGAAAGTTGGCCGGGCCGATGGGCGAGGCGTTCGCCAAGGCCAACACGCTCAAGCAGGCGTCGAGCCCGGTCTTCATCGTCGGCGGTGGCGGAACGATGCGCGAGCGTGGGCACGAGCACGTTTTCCATCACGGTGCACTGCGGCAGGAGATGATGGCTTTGAAAGATGAAACCCATCTCGCGATTGCGCAGGGCGGCAAGCTCGACGTCGTCCAAACCGCCAAGTTCGCGGCCGTCAAAGGTGAGTGTGCCACCAGTGGGTTGATCGAGCGAGCCGATCAGGTTGAGCAGCGTGCTCTTGCCGCAACCGGAGGGGCCGACCACCGCGACCGATTCGCCACGGGCCACCTCTAGCGACAACCCGCGCAACACACGCAATGGTTGATCGCCTTCAGCGGAGGGAAATTCGCGGGAAACATTTTCCAGCTTCAGCAACGGTGAGGAATCGGTCATGGAGCTATTCTCTAATCCAGCGTTTGGCTTTCAATTCAAATCGGGGAAGGCTGCCGGGCTCGGCAAGCTCGACGGGGACGCGGAGATTCAGTTGATGACGAATGGTGCCTGCGACCTCCGCCTGTAACGCGGCGGCCTCGGCCTCGGGCGCGGGCTCCAATCGAAGGCGAAGCTCGGCCATGCCGGTTTGTTCAGTGACCACCACCTGATATTCGGCAACATCGGCAAATCGTCGCAGGATATGCTCAAAGGCGCTGGGATAAATGTTCACGCCACGAACGATGATCATGTCATCCGCGCGTCCGAGAATACCGCCGCGCAGGACGAAGGCATCGCCCTCCATCTCTGGCCGCACCAGATCACCGGTGCGATAACGCAGCAACGGCATGGCCGCGCGGGTGAGCGTGGTTAAGATCAGTTCGCCTTCTTCTCCCTCGGCCACGGGGTCGTTGGTGCCCGGATGGACGACCTCGGCGAAGTAGGCTTCCTCAATGATTTGCAGATTGTTGGGTTCAGCCGGCCATTCGTGGGTCACCGGGCCGACCTCGGTCATACCGTGATGATCAAATACCCGCGCGTTGGGCCAGGCATCCTCGATGCGTTCGCGTGTGGCGGGAATGCTGCCGCCGGGTTCGCCGGCGACCACGATGGTCTTCAACTTGGCCTCGGAAAGATCCACGCCTTCCTGAGCAGCCACTTCGGCCAATCGCAGCGCGTATGTGGGAGTGCAGCACAGAACGGTGACCTCGTTTTCCAAGAGAATGCGCAGGCGCGTGGTGCTGGTGAGGCCGCCGCCGGGGAAACAGAGGCAACCCATTTGCGTAGCGGCCTCGTAGGCCACCCAGAACCCGATGAATGGCCCGAAGGAAAATGCAAAGAGCGCGCTATCCTCGGGCGTGATGCCGGCGGCGCGATAGACGGTCTGCCAGCTTTCAAGCATGCATTGCCAACTCTCAGGCGTGTCCAACCAGCGGAGGGGTTTACCGGTGGTACCGCTGGTTTGGTGGATGCGATTATACTGCGCGAGCGGGAAGGACAGATTGGTGCCGTAAGGCGGCTGCGCAGCTTGATCGGCGGCCAGTTCGTCCTTGGTGGTCAACGGACAACGGGCGGCGAATTCCTCGAGGCTGCCGATGGATGCATCCACGCCGGCCGCGGCGAGTTTGGATTCGTAAAAAGTGTTGGCCGGTCGCACCGATTGGAGCAGTTCGCGCAAACGCCCGAGTTGAGCGGAGCGGATGGCTTTTCGGCCGGTTGACGGCACCTCGGCCATGACGGTTAATCCTTGGAATCGCCGGAAGGAGTGGCGGTCTGCGTGACGGCCGGGGCCGCTGCCTCGACTTTTGGAGGCGGTTTGGGCGCATAATAGGTGACTAATACCCCGCCTGCGGCCGCGAGCATAATCCCAATGATGAACTGCGGCTGCACGTAACTCCAAAAGTCTTGTTTGGTGGTATTGACGATGGCGTTCACCATCGGAGCACCAGCAAAGATGATGGACATGACGATCGGCACATAAACCGGCGGATTCGGAGAAGCTCCAAAGGCCAAGAGCACTCCGAGCGCCCCAATGGCGCCCAAAATACCTGCGCCCAAGCTCCATTTCCAACCGGCATCCGGATAGTTCCAGAAATCCACCGGTCCGCCTTTGAGTTTGAGGATAATGAGCGGCGCGATGACAGCCGTGAGAAAATACGCGAGGCCCACGTACAGAAAGGCCATCATGCGGCCGTGCGCTTTGCTTTCCATGTTCATGGAGCCGGTGTGCATGCACACGCCGTAGGTGCCCCAACAGATGACGGTGAGTAGTGCCCAGGCAAACCATGGAATGCCGGATGCGGTGGTGGTTGCTGCCATAATTTTTTTGACTCTAGGGTTCGGGTTGCAGTGCTTCAAACGTTAATCAGTCAACTTATCCGCAGGCGCCACCTCAATCAGGTCGGCGATCTCCGGCGGAATACTGGCGGCCTTCATTTCGCCGGCTTCATTGCGGCGCACGCACACGACGGTGAGCGTCCCGCGTGCGGCTTCCGCGTCGGCCACTCGAAAACGAAATTGGTAGCTGATGGATTTACTGGTCTTGGCCGATACCCGCAGCTGAATCTCCACTTCGTCCTCAAACCTCAACGGCTTTTTGAAGTCACAGCTCATATGCACACGCGGCCAGCCAATGCCGAGGGCGGGATCGACAATCGAACGGTCGAGCGACCGGAAGAAAGCATGCTCGGCGTGTTCCATGTAGCGGCAGAAGTTCGAGAAATGAACAATGCCGGCCATGTCCGTCTCATTGAACTCGACGCGGCGGGTGATGGTAAATTCGTGTGCTGCCATTATGCCTCCGGTATTGGGGATGGATTGGACACCAAACCGTCGAGCAGGTCGATCATTTGCTCGGCCATATGCTCGACGGAAAATATTTCGCGCACCACTTCGCGCGCCTTAAGGCCAATGGCCTTGGCTTCGGTAGGATTGTGGAGCATGCCTTCCAGCGCGGCGGCAAGGCTCTCGGGCCCTTCGTGATCGTACACGCGCCCGCCGCCAGTGGTTTCCACAAGCTCAGGGAACGACGCGCAATGTGGCTGCACCACCGGTACGCCGGCGGCCAGCGCTTCAATCACGTAAAAGCCAAACGACTCGCCAAATTGCGCAGGCACGGAAAGTACGGAGAGCGATTTCAAAAACGCCTGCTTCTCCGCGCGGCTGAGGTTCGGATGAAATTCCACATCACCCAGCAGCGCCTTGGCGTGCAGGCGATCGCGCAGGCGTTCTACAAAGGGCTCATCGCCTGGGCCGCAACCGCCGCCGATCTTCAGGCGCAGTTGAGGGATATGGTTATCCTGCTTCATTTTGATGAAGGCATCGACCAGCGTGTCGAGGCCCTTGTCCTTGCACATGCGCGAAAAGAACCCGATCACCGGCGGATTAAGCGCCACGCGCTCAGCGCTGTAGCCATCGTGATTGATGCCGTTGTGAATCACTGCCACGCGCTCGTTCGGCAAGTTCAGTTTATCCCGCATGCGCCCGGCATAAAACGCACTGGGCGCGATAAACCGATCAATCTCCTGCGCGCGCTCGGCCATGATCTGCCAGACCTCCTCGCGCACCTCCTCGGGCATACTGTCGATGTACGGTGCCTCGTTTTGCAACAGGCACACCACCGGCGCGCCAATGGCTTCCTTAAGCCGATGCGCCAGCCCTAGTAACAGAGAATTGGAGAGCGAAATGACGTCGGGTTTCGGCTGCGTTTTCAACCAGTCGATCAGCTCCTCCAGTTCACGCGCCTGATGCCCTTCTTCGCCGCGCAACATGGAGATCGTAAGATCGCCGACTTCCTCAGCACGCGTTTTGCCAACCTGCTTAGCAGCCCAACCGAGCATGGTGTCCGACCCCACCATCCGATGTAGCCAGCGCGGGGCAGCGCGGTAAAGGGCAGATTTCTGTTCCAGATAGACGTTTACGCCATTATAAAAGATGGGCGTGTCGCTAGCCTGATTTTCCTCATCTAGAGTGAAAGGTAAATAGAGCGGAATCATCGTCACTTCATGCCCAGCTTTGCGTAGGGCGGCCACCAGTGCGTTGTCACGGAAACAATTTCCGCAATACATTTTTCCGGCGCCGGGTGTGATTTGGACGATGTTCACAGGGAGGTTCTAGACCAACGCCAGTTATCCGCAAACAATGAATTGATTAGGTGAGCAATGCTTCCGAATTTGATTCTAGTGGGGCTCCTAAATCGAGGGCTTCTGGAACTGGGCAAAAGTCCTCTACGCATCTGAAAAGTTCGGTGAAATCCTTATTAACATCACCTGATAAACAGTCGGTCACGTCGCCTGCAATCTCAGGGTGTTTCTCCACGAGATCGGAAAAACTGAAATTTTCGTTATAAAAGGCGTATACCAGTTTTCTCATGTTTTCAATACCCTGCCGGAGTGTGCTGGAGTATTCAGTAAATTGTTTGGGGCTTAGATCTTGAGCTTCAAAAGCGTTTTCAGCCGCGTCGGCAGCCATAACACCACTTTTCAAGGCAAGCATCAGACCGCTCGAGAAAACTGGATCCAGAAAACAAAAGGCATCGCCTAAAAGCAACAAGCCATGGGTGCCACAGTGCCGTGAGTGATGGGTGTATTCGTTGGTGATATAAAAGTCAGAAATCCTTTTGGCTGGGCCAAGTCTTTCCTTAACCCATATGTTGTTGTCAATTTCGCGTTCCAGCATTTCTTGGGGTTTTCGGGCTCCATCGCGAGTGAGGTATTTTCCTTCAGCAACTATTCCCAGACTCACCCGATTATCGTGGAGTGGAATCCACCAGAACCATCCCTTATTTGGGACAAATGCGACCACCGTGGCTCCCTCATCAATCCCTTCCTGCCTAATAGCTCCCTCGTAATATGCCCAGGCCGCCACTTTATTTAAATAAGGGTCTCGTTCGCGCCAACCGTTGCGCGTTGCAGTAAATGCCTCTTTGCCTGTGGCATCAAAGGTGAGTGGAGCAAAAAATTCTGTTTCCTCACCGCCTTTCGTCCTCGCTCTTACACCCACAACTTTATCTTCATCCCAAATCAACTCTTTTACCGCTATTTCTTCTATGACCTCGGCTCCCTTATCTCGCGCATTATCAAGAAGCATAAGGTCAAAGTCCGCTCGCATCACCTGCCAAGTTTGGGCGACAGTGTCACGGTCGTATCGATTGAAAAAGTAAAAGGGCTGACTCGCGTCTCCTTCCGGTGAAATAAATTGAACGCTATACTTTTTGACGAAAGCTGAATCTCTTAGGCGATCTACCATTCCAAGACGTTCAAGAGAGGGGAACGTAAAGGGGATCAGAGATTCACCGATGTGGTACCGAGGGAATTTCTCCCGCTCCAAAACTAAAACTCTACGACCATTTTCAGCTAAGATAGTGGCTGCTGATGAGCCAGCTGGTCCAGCTCCGATTATAATTACATCGAAATGATTGTTTTGCATCATATTAACTTCTCACAAATTATACTGGTGGCAAAATTTCAACTATCTCCGCCAGATGATTCCCGTTTAGATCCCGGTGGATGTTGCACCGGCCGTAAAGTTCAGTGGAGGCGTCCAGACCGAACGCTTCGGTAATGAGCGGATCGGATTGCACCTTGAAATAGGCCTGTGGGCAGCTCTCGTGGCGGATAGCGTGTTCGTTGAGGATCGTGCCCAGGGGCACACTTTCGCCGAGCACCAACGCGCGCGCCTGTTCCGGAAAATGCTCGAGATGAATCGCGATCGCGCCGAACTCCACCGGCTTGTTATCCTCGCCGGCCTCCAGCACCACCTCGCGCTTGTAACTGGCCTCGGATTCCTCACGGCCTAGCAGGCGCAGATGAATACGGTCGCCATGAAATTCCTCCAGCGTGGGGGTCATATCATCGTCATGCACCAGCAGGCGGCGGTAGGGTTCGGGCATCTCGCTGCTATCGATCAGCAGGAGGTCTGGCGCAGCCTCGCCGGCTCGCTGGTAAAACTCCAGCAACGGGCGGGCGGCATCTTCAAGAGAAAGGCTAGGTGCTGTTTCAGGCATCTGAATGATCAGGCGTAACGGGCATTGCGATGCTCGGGTAGGAAAAATTCATGGAGCAACCGGTCAACCTGCAGCAGACCCTCGCGGTTGATGTTCACGCGATCGCCTTCGATGGTCAGGAACCCCCAGTCGGCAATGCGCTGGAGCGGTTCGGCAAAACGATCGGCGGGGTTGGTTCCGAATTTGTTGGTGAAATACTGCAGGCTCACCGAGCCAAGCTTGAGCTGCAGAACAAATTCTCGAATGAGCCGTTCATCATCACCGGGCGTCAACGCGCGGTGTACCGGTAAGTCGCCATTGCCCAGCTGTTCCACGTAGGGATCAAAATCGTGGTGATTCTGATAATGTGTGCCGCCGATGTGTCCGAACGACGCCACGCCCACCGAGAGCAAATCCGCCCCAGCCCACAGTTGATCGCGGTACTCGAAAGTCACCTTGGAGGAATCCTTCACCGCCGTGTACGCACTGGTGACGGTATAGCCGTTCTTGGCCAGCTCGTTGTAAGCGTAATCGGTCCAGTGCCGTTTGGTGTCCCAGTCGGCTACTGGGGCGGCGAGTTTGCCCTCCTCCTTCATGCGCTTGTAAATGGTGGTGTTGTACGGCACCTCCATCTGGTAAACTGTGATGCTGTCTGGCGCCATCTCAATGGCCTTAGCCACGCAGGCCTTCCAGTTGTCCTCCGTCTCGTCCAGCATGCCGGCGATCAGATCGATGTTGATCTGTTGGAAACCCACCTCGCGCGCGTATCCATACGCACGATCAATCTCCCCGCCACGATGGGCGCGGCCGTTGATCTCAAGAATGTGATCATCGAAATTCTCTACGCCCAAGCTCAGACGCGTCACGCCGATCTCGTGCAGCGTTTTCAGTTTCTTGTTCGTCAACGTGCCCGGCTCGCACTCGAAGGTCACCTCCTTAACCTCGTCCCAAGGCAACAACCCCTTCATGCCATCGGTAAGATGAAACAACTGGCTGCTCGAAAGATAACTGGGCGTACCGCCGCCAAAATAAATGAAACTTGGTTTGCGCCCTCCGATAAAAGGCTTGTTCACATAAATCGTCAGCTCCTTCAACATCGCGTCGAGGTAGCTTCTTATGGATTCGGCATTCTTGTCCGTGTACACGCGGAAATAACAGAAGTGGCAACGCTTCCGGCAGAACGGAATATGCGCGTATACTCCCAGCGGCGTGTCCACCGCCGGCTCTCGCTCCATGGCGGCCTCAATTTCCGGTAGGGATTCTTTCTTCCAAAATGAAAACGGCGGATAGTTGGAGACAAAATAATTGCCGACCGTGGTCTTTGTTTCCAACGGCGGCTTATTGGGCGTGGGAGGAGCGGGAGTACTCATTATTTTACCTTCACTCCGAAGCAATACACGGTGCCGTCCTCGCTGCCGATGACTACTTTTCCACCAGCCACCGCCGGCGACGCAGTGATCGAGTCATCCGTTTCATAGGTCCACAATTGTTTCCCTTTATTCAGCGAAACCATGTATAGGCGGCCATCATTGGAACCCACCAACACTTTGCCGTCGCACACCACCGGCGAACTGTTCACCTGCCCGCGTGTGGCAAAGGTCCAGACCGCTTCGCCATTGTCGCGCCGCAGACAATGCAGGCGTTTATCCTGTCCGCCAAAGAGCACGCGATCCTTGGTCAATGCCGGCGAGGAGGAATACGGAAAGAGCCGGTCCTTGTAGTTCCACACAATCTTACCGGCCTTCAGGTCGATGCAGAGAAATTCATTGTCGTGATGCCCCACATACACGCGGCCCGCATCCGCCGCCACACTGCCTATGATGTAGGAGTTGGCATCAATCACTTTTTCACGTTCGCCTTTGGTAATATCGATCACGTGCAGCAACGCATCGCAACCGCCAAACATCGTGCGGCCATCCGTCAGTGCCGGGGAACCATTGATGTAATTCTCAGACTCATACTCCCACACCTTCTCACCCGTTTTGGCATCCAGACAGTAGAGGAAAAAATCGTGACTCCCCACCAGCACATAGGTCTTCTTGCCGTCGGGTGACTTGGTCCAGTTCGGCGCGCCGGTAATCTGGTCGCCCGTTTCAAACTTCCACAACTCCTCGCCCGTCTTTGCATCCAGCGCATACACGAACCCATCCACTGACCCTGTATACACGCGCCCATCCAGCACCATCGCCGAAGCCTCAATCGGATCGTTGCAGGTAAAGTCCCAGGCCTGTTTGCCGGTGGCGAGATCGATGGCATAGAGTTTGCCTTTGAGCCCCTTCTTTCCGTCGTCATCACCGCCCACATAGACCATTCCATTGGCGATCACCGCCGATGCCTTTACCGGCCCCTTGGCATCAAACTTCCACAATAACGAGAGTTTCTCCGGCAACTTCCCCGCCGCCGCCCCGGTCAACCCCCGATCCCCCCGAAACAACGGCCAATCCGCTGCCTGCAATCCGGGTATCAACGCTATCATCAAGGACACAAAACACAGCCGTTTTAGTAAAAAAACTTTCATACTCATCTGACGCCAAGGAGTCCCCTGCGTTCAGGCAATTTCCGAGAAACCCGCCGAAAAGGCAATCCAAAAAGTACGTGCACGTACTATTTTGGCTTATGTGTTGATTCGGGAGGGTCGTGATTTGAGCTCTTTGTTGGTTTCTGGCATAGAGACTGCTGTGAAACGGCAATGGAACTGTGTGAAAACAGACCGAATTAGTTATGGAAATCGATTCGACCAGTGCTGTTAGGGCGATTAATGCGTATCAGTCGCATGTGAAAAATGCGACTGAAAGCATGGAGCGTATTGGTTCGGGAAACACGCTCTCGCCAGTTGATGATGCGGGCGGAGTGGTGGTAGCCAGTCGTTTGGAAACGCAAACGACCCGGGTTAATTCAGCGCGCAGTAATGTGGCGAATTCGCTTTCCAAGATCCAGACGGCTGATGGTTATTTGGAAAACGTGACTAACGCTCTTCAACGTATGAGCGAACTGGCCACCTTAGCTATGGATAACACCAAGTCCGCCACGGATAAAAAGAATTACAACACCGAGTTTCAGGATCTTAAGGCCTATATTCGTGATGTGGCCACGCGTCAAATGAACGGTCAAAACCTATTTGACGGTAGTTCGCAAAGTGTAATCAAGGACGATCGAGGAAATTTTTATTCCTACAATAACGCTAATCTAACTGCCGCCGCCCTCACCGATCTCACCACCGGCGATGTGGATTCAGTGAATCAATGGGAAACTTCAATCAATTTATGGAAGGTCTCCAAGGCCGGGTACACCATAAATTCTACGGCTTGGAAACTTGGCGAGGATGCCTATGAGGTGGTCGCGGATGGAGTGACGATCAATCGGCTCAAGAAAGATCTCTGGTATAACGGAGGCAACACCGACGGTTCGTGGTCGGACACAGATAATGGTGGCACGAAGTACCCCAAACATTCCTTTGTGAAAACTGGGGTGGGATCGGGGACACAGAATGTTTTGACGATGCCGTATTGGACGACTGGTACTGGTTATCTTTGGGCAGAGGAAATCACGGATGGATCCAAATATCTTACTGAAGCCAACCCCATGGCGGCGCCACTGGGGAATTTGCAGGCCGGCGATTTTACTTTTCTGAGTTCCGGATCCTTCACGACAGCTAATCCCAATACCAACACAATTGATCCTCCGAGCACCACGGAATTTACCTCGGGAAGTTTTGTTGCCAGCGATCCCGGTTTGGGAGCCAGTCAAACTGCTGTGGCTGCAGGGGATTTTATCACTGTGAATCCCGCCTCTGAAGATACGGGAGCCACTTACTATGCGGCCGGATCCATCGTGTCTTCTGATCCCACTGGGGTGGACGCGGGTGCCTCTGAAGTCGCTCATTCGCACGTGCTAACATCACTGGGAGCCGGCGCAGTGATTTCCAAGATTAAGACTGCATTGGGGCAGGTGACCACGGATCGATCGAGTTTAGGGGCCGCTGGGGGTCGGTTGCAGCGGATCAACGAACAGCTTTCATTGCTTGGGGAAAATCTCGCTCAAGCCGTGAGTCGTATGAAAGACACTCAGGTGGCGGAGGAAAGTACTCGTCTGGCCAAACATCAGATCCTTGTTCAATCCTCGTTGGATATGGTTGATAAGGCTCGCATTGTGAATGAGAACAACCTGCGGTTGTTGATGAACTACTAGCCCATGGCGTTCAGCAGACCGCCGCGGCTATCATCGTTTTTGATTGGGGCGATCTTTACGAATCGGTTTTCATCATCGGTGGTTACCAGGAAATCTCCCTGAATGCCTTGTTTGGAGATAAATGGGTGCAGCACTTTGATTGGGAGCTGGATAATCCGGCCATCAGCAGCCTCGGCCACCACATGCCGTGCGCGGCCACGGTAATATTCCTCCACTTGGCGCGGGGTGAGCTGTAGTGATAAGGAGATTTGCTTCACGGGCGCTGCCCAGCAAAATTCAGTTCCAATCGAAAATCAACCTTCGCTTTTCTCCTGCCCTTGAAATAAGTCGTAGGAAAAGGTAAATTTCTCTGCGTTGACCCTCCCAACCGTCCAAAGCCTCCGCGATGGTGATGAAGCCGCGTGGATGATTGTGTACGAATGGCTCTGGCCAAAGGCTCTGGCGGTGGCATCCAACAAGCTGCGGTTTTCCACCTCCACCGATGCCGAGGATGTGGCGTCCATCGCCCTGCAGCAGTTGGTGGATCATGTGGAAAAAGTATCCGCTACTGAGGATTTATTGCCCCTTACGCTCGCAATCACCCATAATCATACTGTTCAACTCATTCGCTATAATAAAGCGGAGAAACGTGATGTTCGGGCTACGGATTCATTGGATGAGTTCGATGTGCCGGCTCCCTCTGCCTCTCTCAGTGAGTTGGATCGACAGGAATTACGGTCCTTAATAGAATCCCTGCAGAAGACGCTCTCCCCCAAGGCCGCCAGTGTTTTGGGTGATTTTTATCTAAAAGGACTCACCCAGCGTGAAATTGCGAAGCGAAATAACCTCGCACTCAATTCCGTTGGCGTAAATATAACCCGCAGTTTGCAGCGCATTCGGGAAGTTATGGGAAAAAACCCCACTTTAATGAAAGAAATTCAAGTTGCCATGCGAAATACAGAATGAGGGGAGGAAGCTCCACGACCAAATGCGAGACGAATTACTCAATTTACTGATTCAAGAATCTATCGGCACACTCGATGCTGAAGGCTCTGTACGGATTAAGCAAATTCTTGCTCAAGACCCTGCATTGAAGACGGAATACAAGGCGTGGCAGGCCGAACTCCCGGCCTTGAAAGAACTGGCCGGCCTCGCGGGTGCCACCACTTCAAGCGAACCCCTATTACCCGAATCAGTTCGGAAAGAACTCCTCGAGCATCTGCAGGAAACATTTGATCAAGCCGAGCCAGAATTGGCTGAGGCACAATCCCGGGCCACTTCCCAAGAATTCGGCGAAGTGGTCGCCCGCGAAGTGACCTGGCGCTGGGCTCTGATCCCCACTTTTGGCCTCGTCGTTTTATTCCTGATTTCACTAAACAAAATGGATCAGGAACCCATCTTTGAACCGCCTTCCAAAATTGCCCAGCCTCTAGCGGAAACACCTGTGATTCAGCTTGCCCTGCTGGATGTCGTCGGCCGAACCCGGGGCACCAATGACCCCATCCACGCCCAGCTCCAAAATGCCTGGCCCGGGACCGAGCTGATTGAATTCGATCAATCATCCAAGATGAAAGTATGGCGGGACGAATGGCCCACATCCACCGCTTCTGTCATTAAAATTATGTATAACGTTTCCAGCGGTGAACTCATCCTCATCGGCCAGATCAAAGGCGAAAACAAAAAAGAAACCTTTACCCTGACCGACCCGAAGGAACTTCCCGCCCTCATCGAACAAGCCCAAGCCACCCTCAAAACGTGGCTAAAATAAACGGTCGGGTAAAAAGATGGTACCGGAGAAGGGACTCGAACCCCCACTCTCGTGAAAGAAGCGGATTTTGAATCCGCCGCGTCTACCAATTCCGCCACTCCGGCACC
>CAJWMQ010000062.1 GCA_913042895.1 uncultured Verrucomicrobiales bacterium
GCATGCCCTTGAAGCAAACATTCGGATTCCTCGGCGCCGGCCGCATGGCCTCGGCGTTGGCCGGCGGCATGGTGCAAGCCGGGCTAGTGAAAGGCCGGCAATTGATCGCGGGCGACGTGGTGCCGGCGGCCGTCAAGGCGTTCACCCGATCCACCGGCGGCCGCGCGGCCAAGAGCAATGCGGAGGTGCTCCGCAAGGCGGACGTGGTGGTGATCGCCGTGAAGCCGCATCAGGTTACCGAACTGCTGGCCGAGTTGGCGGATCAGGTGACCCCCAAGCATCTAATCGTTTCCATTGCCGCCGGCGTGACGTTGGCGCAGCTGGAGGAGGCCGTGTGTGGTAAGGCGCGCGTGATTCGTGTGATGCCCAATACGCCCGCGCTGGTGGGCGAAGGGGCCGCCGGATTTGCACGCGGGCGCCACGCCAAGGCGGCGGACGCCAAGCTGGCCAAGCAAATGTTGGAAGCCGTGGGCGTGGCCGTGGAAGTGCCCGAGCGCCTGATCAACGCGGTAACCGGTCTCAGCGGTAGCGGCCCGGCTTATGGATTTCAAATGATCGAAGCCATGAGCGATGGCGCGGTGGCCACCGGGTTACCGCGCGATCTGGCCACGCCACTGGCAGCGCAGACGCTGCTGGGCGCGGCAAAAATGGTATTGGAAACCGGCGAACACCCCGGCAAACTCAAGGATATGGTGACCAGCCCCGGGGGCACCACCATTGAGGGGCTTCATGAAATGGAAGCCGCCGGGGTACGCGATGGCCTGATGAATGCCGTGCGCGCCGCCGCCGACAAGGCGGGCACCCTTGGGTAATAATAAAACAAAATGGCCTTTCCCTCGCCCTCAGAGAAACAGGCGAAGGTGCTGTGGTTCTCCTTCACAGCCCTGGCGATTGCTGTATTTCTTGCGCTGCTGGCAACGATGTTCTACGGCGTGGCGTGGGTGCTGGATCGACTGTCGCCGGTGCTGTTACCACTGGCCGTGGCAGGTATTCTGGCGTTTCTGCTGAATCCGTTGGTGGATTTCTTTGAGCACAAAATGTCCGCCAAAGTCAGCCGGCTCTTTTACAACATCCGCAACCCTAAACGCGTGAAGGCAATCATCCTGGTGTTCATCATCGCGGTAGGCATCGTGAGCACGGTCACGCTGGTGGTGTTGCGCACGGTGGTGCCGGATGTCATTCAGCTGGGCAAAGATGTGCAGATCGAGCAACTGGAAGAAGGCACGCGCAAATGGGTGATCAAGTATCGTGAGTCCAGCTGGGGGAAATTCATGCAGCTGAACGAAGTGGACGTGGAGCGGATTGATTTCCAAAACATCATACAGGCCAACTCAACGCGCCTAGAGAAACTTACCTCCAACGGACTGGCCGATGCCATTAGTTTGATCGGCATGATCGCCGGCATGGCGCTGGTGCCGGTGTACGTATTTTATTTTCTTCTCGAGGCGCAAACCATCCAGCGCAAGTGGAGTGATTACCTGCCGTTAAAGGAATCGAAATTCAAGGAAGAGGCGGTGTTCGTGCTGGAGTCGTTCAACGACTGTCTGGTGGTCTTCTTCCGCGGCCAAGTGTTGGTGGCAATTTGTGTAGGGCTTTGTTTGGCGATCGGCTTTTCGATCATTGGCCTGCCCTACGGAATCTTGCTCGGGCTGCTGGCCGGGATCATCGGGATCATTCCTTACTTTGGCGTGATTGTATCCACAGTGCCCGTGCTACTGCTGTCGTTGACGCACGGCAATCAGATGAGCCTATTCGGCACTGAGCTGGGCGTTTACGCGCCGGTGGCGTCTCTGGGGGTTTGTGCACTGGTGTTGTTCCTCGAGAAAACCGTGATCCAACCGAAGATCATTGGCGACCGCGTGGGAATGCATCCCGTGGCGGTGATCATTTCTGTACTGATGGGCACCACGCTGGTGGGCGGGGTAATTGGCGGTCTGCTGGCCATTCCGGTGGCCATGGCGTTACGTACTGTGCTCTTCCGGTACGTGTGGGTGAAACGGGAAATACCCGAGAAAGCCGTGCAGATGGAAGTGCTTTAGGAGGCGACGGGCGTTGGCAACACCCCGGGAATTGCCCGCACATCCACAGCCTCCATCCCGGCGGCGCGAATAGCTTCCATCCCCAGATCCGTATCCTCGTACGCGCGGCATTCTTCAGCCGGCACACCAATTAACGCGGCCGCCTTCAGGAAGGTATCCGGCGCGGGCTTATGGTTCTCCACATCATCCGCCGTCACCACCGCGCCAAACCAATCCAGAATGCCGACCGATTCCAAGAGCGGCTTGATATATTTGGCGCGGCCGCCGGTGCCTACCGCCATCGGCAAACGCCCCTGCGCATCGCGCGCAATGGCGGCGATCGGCTCAATTAGCTTGGCCTCGGGCATCAGCGGGATATAAGCCTCCTCTTTTTCGCGGGACACAGCCACCGGATCTATATCCAGCCCTTGCTCGTCCTTGAGCATGTGAAGAATCTTCACGGAAGGCACACCGCCCAGCGCGTAGAATCGTTCCTCAGGGAAGATAATACCATGCCGTTTGCAAACGCTGTTCCACGCCCGCCAGTGCAGAGGCATGGTATCGACGAGCGTGCCGTCGCAATCGAAAATAAGGCCGCGGATTTCTGAATCGTTCATAGCTTCAGAGCGTTGAGTTTCTCTTCCAAATCATGCTGCCAAAGCGACTGTGACATCTCGGTAATCTCGCCTTCCATAAACTGCGGCAGGCTATGCAACGTGAGTTCGATGCGATGATCGCTCACGCGGTTTTGGGGGAAATTATACGTGCGGATACGCTCGTTGCGTTCGCCGGTGCCAACCTGCGCTTTACGTTCGGCGGCGTACTTGGCCTGTTCCTCGGCAATGCGGAGATCCAGCAGGCGCGAGCGCAGCACCTTCATGGCCTTGGCCTTGTTCTTGTGCTGAGATTTCTCATCCTGACAGGTCACCACCAAACCCGTGGGCTTGTGCGTGAGGCGCACGGCCGAATCGGTGGTGTTCACGCTTTGCCCGCCGGGGCCACTGGAGCGGTAGACATCCACGTCCAAATCGTTTGGATCAATCTCCACATCCACTTCCTCGGCCTCGGGCAGCACCGCCACGGTCACCGTGCTGGTATGGATGCGACCACTGGCTTCTGTAGCCGGCACGCGTTGCACGCGGTGCACGCCGCTCTCAAATTTCATGAGCTTGTACACTTCCTCGCCGTTAAGCGCGAAGATCACCTCGCGGAAGCCGCCCATTTCCGCGCCGTTGCTTTCCATCAGCTCATGGCTCCAGCCCTGGGCCGTCGCGAAATGGGTGTACATGCGGTACAGATCGCCCACGAACAGCGCCGCTTCATCGCCGCCGGCACCAGCGCGAATTTCCACGATCGTGTTGCGCGAATCCGTGGAATCGGGTGGCACGAGCCCGAACTGCACCTCTTTTTCGAGACGCGGAATCTCCTCTTCCAACGGGGGAATTTCCTCCGCCGCCATCTCGGCCATTTCGGCATCGTCACCAGCGGCCAGGGCGCGGTTTTCCTCCAGCTCGTCCTTGGCCTTGAGTAGGCGTTCGCCAAGCGCCACGAGGTTCTTGAGCCGTGCGTATTCGCGGCCCAGTTCCTGAGCGCGGCGGTTGTTCTCAAACACCTTGGGATCGCCCAGCTCGGTTTCCACCTCGCCCATGCGGGTGGCGAATTTTTCGATGTGCGGCTGGAAATCCACGGGCGGAAAAAGAAACCACCCGCCGCGGCGTCGGCCGGGCGGGCGGTTATCAAAGAGAATGGCTACTTCTTAGCCTTGGCGGCACGGGCCTCGGCAATCGCCTTAGCCTTGGCGGCGCGCTGCTGGAATTTGTCCACGCGGCCTGCCGTATCCACGAAGGTCTGTTGACCGGTATAGAACGGATGCGAAAAGCTGCTGATGCCCATGGAGTAAAGCGGATACTCCTTGCCGTCGAACACGGCGGTTTCCTTGGTAGGCGCGCAGGAGCGGGTGACATACTCATCACCCGTGCTCGTGTCGCGGAAAATCACGGGGCGATAATTCTCGGGATGAATGTCCTTCTTCATTTTTAAAATCCAGTAAAGCGGGCCGTGGAAAATAGCAGGAGCCAAGCCCATGGCAAGTGCGAAATGGATTATTTTTCCGATGGTTTCGTGGCTATTTCTCCCTCGCGCTCCCGCTGAGGCATGATCTCACAGGCGTCTTTGCAGCCAAAAAACTTACTCAGTATGTACCTGTTTTGACTAATCCAGGCATAGATTCTTTCCGCTATCCAAATCACTCCAGGCAGCCACATGAAAAGGGATACGGGGATTATCAACGGCATCCGCATCCCAATAAACCGAAGGGCTCTTGCACCTCTTAACACGGAACCATCAACTTGCACGCAATGGATGGCTTCCATGAGTTTTTCAGGCGTGAGCCCCGGAGCCAAACGAAGGCATTCGGGGTCCGATGCTGGAACAAGTTGGGCTGCATTAAACCAATCCAACCAGGTGAGCACACGCATTTGAAATGTACACATTGCACATTCGTCATCGTATAGAATTTTATGTCTTTTCCGCTCGGCCACCTCTGGCAAAAACCTTACTGTCTAACGCGCTCCAATCCAAGCCCAATGAACCGTGTCCTCAATCAACTCACCAACCTATTCCCGCTCTGGGTCACTCTGTGCGGCGTGTTGGCGTTGTTTCAACCGGAGTGGTTCACGTGGTTCAAGGGGCCGCTAATCGTGTGGGGACTGGCGGTGATCATGCTAGGCATGGGCATTACTTTGTCGGTGGAGGATTTCCGCAAGGTGACCCGCACGCCCAAGCCGGTGGCCCTCGGGGTCTTCGCCCAGTTTTGCATCATGCCGTTCATGGGTTGGACCATCGCCACAGTGCTGCAACTCCCCAATGAGTTTGCCGTGGGACTGATCCTCGTGTCCTGCTGCCCCGGCGGCACGGCCTCCAATGTGGTGGTGTACATCGCCCGCGCGCACGTAGCGTTGTCTGTGTTGATGACCATGTGCAGCACCTTCGCCGCCATTGCCCTTACGCCCATGCTCACCCAATGGCTGGCCGGCAAATATGTGCCGGTAGATGCAGTGGCGCTGTTCAAGAGCACCGTGCAGATTGTGCTGCTACCCATTCTCATTGGTATGACGCTCAACCACTACGCCCCTCGCGCGGTCGAACGCGTGAAACCGGTCGCCCCCTTGGTCGCGGTGATCGCCATCGTTCTGATCGTTGCGAGCATACTGGGCCAGCGCTCAGCCGAGATCCGCGAAGTCGGAGGCATCCTGCTGCTAGCCATCACGCTGATGCACACCGGCGCCTTCGCGCTGGGTTATGGTATCCCGCGGCTGTTCGGGTTTGAGGAACGTATCCGGCGAACCATGGCCATTGAGGTGGGCATGCAAAACAGCGGCTTGGGCAGCGCGCTGGCCGTGAAGCATTTTACGCCCTCCACTGCCACTCCCTGCGCCATCTCAGCAATCATGCACTGTATCCTAGGCAGTTTCCTCGCAGCCCTGTGGCGCCGGGATGCGGAAAAACTGGCAATCAATACAGAGACCGCTACACTGAAACCCAACCATGAATGACGAATCCTGCAGCCTGTCCGAACGCGAATGCAAACCCTGCCAAGGCGGTGTACCGCCTTTGGCCGGCGAGGAACTCAATGCTCTGCAAGCGCAGCTGGGCAATGGTTGGGAGGTGATTGAAAACCATCATCTCGAGAAGGAATACACGTTCAAGAATTTCGCCGAAGCCCTTGAGTTCACTAACAAAGTCGGCGCACTGGCCGAGGAAATTTTTCATCACCCGGACATATACCTCGCCTGGGGTAAAGTGAAGATCACCATCTGGACGCACAAGATCGGTGGTCTGAACGAAGCCGACTTCATCTTCGCGGCCAAGGCCGACGCGCTGATGTAATGGGAGAGACGAGTTCCACCACGTCCCATTTCATTCCAAATCTCTGGCAAGGTGAAACTTGCCCCTCCCCGCTGCCTGCGGCACACTCGCCGCTCGCTCCAAATTTCATAGTATGAAACAGTATCAGAATTTCATTAACGGCGAATGGGTGGCCGCCGCGTCCGGCGGCACCTTCACCAACCACAATCCGGCCGACACCCGCGAGGCTGTAGCCGAATATGCCAAGGGTGGCACGGCCGATGCTCAAGCGGCCGTCGAAGCCGCGCAGGCAGCGTTCCCCGGCTGGCGCGACACTACGCCCCCGGCCCGTGGCAAGATTCTCACGGCCGTGGCCAACATCCTCGCCAGCCGTCAGGGTGAGCTCGCCGAGTTGTTGTGCCGTGAGGAAGGCAAAACCAAGATCGAGGCCGGCATGGAAGTGGGCCGCACAGTCGATATTTTCCGGTTCATGGCCGGGCTCTCCTACACCATTGGCGGACAGGTGGTGCCGCATGATCTGCCAAACAACATGCTCTACACCAAGCGCGAACCGCTCGGCGTGGTGGCGTTGATCACTCCTTGGAATTTCCCCATCGCCCTGCCGGCATGGAAATTGGCTCCCGCTCTGGTGAGCGGTAACACCGTGATTCTCAAGCCCGCCTCGCTTGCCCCGGCGATGACCATGGAAATCGCCAAGGCCTTCGACGAAGCCGGTTTGCCCAAGGGCGTGCTTAACGTCGTGGTCGGCAGCGGCAAGGAGGTCGGCGACGAACTGGCTACCAACGCGGCCGTGCAAGCCTTGTCCTTCACCGGCTCTCACTCGGTCGGCAGCGGCATTTACCAACAACTCGCCCCGCGCATGGCCCGCGCGCAAATGGAGATGGGGGGCAAGAACCCCACCATCGTATTGGCCGATGCCGATCTCGATCATGCCGCCAAGCTCGTGGCCATGGCCGGCTACATGATGACCGGTCAGGTGTGCACCGCCACCAGCCGCGCGATTGTTGAGGAAAGTGTAGCCGATGAATTTACCGAAAAACTGATCGCCGAAGCCCAAGCCCGCAAGGTGGGCAACGGCCTGCACGACGGCGTGACCATGGGCCCGGCCGTGTGCGCCTCCGAACTCGATAGCACTCTGGACTACCTGCAAATCGCTAAGGAGGAAGGCGCCGAGGTGTTATGGGGCGGTGAACGCCTCACCGACGGCGATCTGGAGCACGGTCATTTCATCAGCCCCGCGGTAATCGGCAATGTGAAGAACGACATGCGCATCGCGCAGGAGGAAGTCTTTGGCCCCGCCATCAGCGTGATGAAAGCCGGCGATTTCGATGAAGCCGTCGCGTTGGCCAACGATATCGAGTTTGGCCTCAGCGCATCGATCGTCACCCGCGACATCAATAAGGCTATGCGCTACACTGATCGCATTGAGGCCGGTGTCGTGAAGATCAACCAGATCTCCACCGGCCTCGCCCTGCAGGTGCCTTTCGGCGGCGTGAAACATTCCAGCACCAACAGCTTCAAAGAGCAGGGCCAATCCGCGATCGACTTCTACACTCGCGTGAAATCCGTGTACCTCGATTACTCCGCCTAACGTGAAACTCTGTCGTTTCAAAACCGCCGAAGGCGCCGTACGCATCGGCCGCCTACAGGAGGGCGGGACCGTGGCCGACCTCACGGCCGCGGGATTCGAGTCGTTAACCGCTTTGCTGGAAGACACGGAAGCTCTGGCGCAAGCCGAAGCCGCGGGTGCACCCACCGTGCCACTGGCCAAAGTTTCCCTACTCACGCCGGTAGAACGGCAGGAAGTCTGGGCGGCGGGCGTCACCTATCTGCGCAGCAAAAAGGCGCGCATGGAGGAGAGCAACTTTAGCGCCAATGCCTACGATCAGGTGTACGATGCGCCGCGCCCGGAAATCTTTTTCAAATCGCTGCCCGAAAAAGTCGTACACCCCCGTGACGCCGTTGGCATCCGCGCCGATGCCACCTGGAATGTCCCCGAACCCGAACTGACGTTAGTGGTCAATTCCCGCAAGGAACTCGTGGGCGTGTCCATCGGCAACGACATGAGCTCGCGCGATATTGAGGGCGAGAATCTCCTCTACCTGCCACAGGCCAAGATGTACGAGCGCGCCTGCGCCGTCGGCCCTTGCATCGTGACCGGTGCCGCCGAGACCACCATCCGCCAATGGACCATTGGCGTGGAAATCATTCGCGACGGCGAGACAGTGTTCAGCGGCGAAACCAGCATCAACAACATCAAGCGCACCTTCGACGAACTGCTTGAATACCTAGGACGTTCCCAAAGTTTTCCTCATGGAGCCATGCTGCTCACCGGCACGGGCGTGGTGCCGGGTGATGAATTCACCCTCGTCGCCGAAGACCGCATCCGCATCACTGTCACCGGCATTGGCACCCTGGAAAACCCCGTAGCGATAGTCTAGTGTAACCCATTTTTGCCCTTGTACGTCTGCATCCCCTCGCGCAGGATTTGCGCCCCCTTAACTGGTTAACCAAAAAAACACAGAAACTAGTATCATGAAAAAACTCATTATGATCGCCGTGGCCGCTATGCTGGCCCTGAATGTTGCGGCTGAAGACAAAAAAGAAGCACCTAAGAAAGGTGGGCGCCAAGGCCTTATGAAGGAGCTCGAGCTGTCGAAAGAACAGACGGCTAAAATGCGTGAACTGAATAAAAAATTCGCCGAAAAGGTAAAGGGTCTGTCTCAAGAAGAGCGGAAAGCCAAGATGAAGGACATCCAAAAAGAACGCCAGGCAGCCGTTGCTGAGATCCTAAACGAAGAGCAGCAAGCCAAGCTCAAGGAACTGATGGCTAAGCGTCGTGGTGCCGGCAAAGGCAAAAAGAAGCCCGAATAGCCAGAACATCCCCATTGGTAAATTATTCAGGGCGGCCTTTTTGGCCGCCTTTTTCTATTTCAACTTGCGCAAGCCGGCATTCATGCCCAGGATTCTCTTTCTCAAACAACCCATTAACCATCTATCATTTTTTTATGAAAAAATTCATCACACTCGTAGCATTAGCCTTAATGGCTATGAATGTTTCCGCTGAGGATAAACCGAAAAAAGGCAAGGGAGCCAAGCTCAATCCGGCCTACCAACAACTACTCGCCGATCTTAAATTAACTGATGAGCAAAAGCCTAAATTTCAGGCACTCCAGAGGGAACAGTCAGCATTCGCGGCGGAACAAAAGAAACGATCCGCCGAAGAGAAAAAGACTGCCGGACAGCCTTTCTACAAGGCGCGCACCGCGAAAATCAAGGAACTCTTTAACCAAGACCAACTCAAGGTCTGGTGGAAGTATCAAGCCCAGCAACGTGCAGCGAGACAGAAAAAATCGGAGTAGAAATATTTTTCTGATCATCAATCAAGCGGCCTCTGAGCAGGCCGCTTTTTTCGTGACTACCCAGCTCAACTGACCCCAAGAAAATAAGCTTATCTAATTTGATTTTCCTCTATTGGGTGGAGCGTTACTTGTCGGTGTGGACAGGACCCATTTCCGGCATGTTACTAGACACAGACACCAAGCCGATTATCGGCCGTTGCGTCTAAAAAAACTGATGATCGGCGACGGAACTGAGCTGTAAGGGAGCAAAGCATCAGGTAGCTCTTCCTTGTTGAGAGTTTTCACCTCTCTTATAGCTGCTACAAGCATCTCGCACCTTGGTTCCGCCGCTTTCAATTCGCCGCAGCCCTGCGGAGAGGGTTGGCTTGGGAAGCCGAATGGCGCCCGCCTCTACGGTTTCTTTTTCCTAAAATCTATAAACCAAAGATCTATTGGGGACTGGCTGGCGTCCAGAGCGTCTCGGTGGCGGGGGGGGTTTCGGTGCGGCGGGCGCGGAGTTGGATGTAGGGGGCGAGGTGGTGGCCGCGGTATTCGAAGCTGCCGGGAGTGGCAGACGGATCGCCAAATTTGGGCTCAGTGACGGCCTCGATGGTGAAGCCGGCTTCGCACAGACCGCCGAGGAGATCGCCCCAGCGGTGGAGGAATTCCATGGTGCCCTGTTCGCGATGAGGGCCAGGGCGCTTGGCGGGCGAGAGGGGGCCTTCGTGATAGTAAGGGGTGTCGATCACGAAACCAGCCGGGGTGGGGGCGAGATCAATCTGCAGGTTGGTGGGTTGTTTGTGCCGACTGATGTAGACACCGCCTGGCTGCATCACCCGGGCGAGCTCGCGGTAGGCGAGGCGAATATCCGGCACGTAACAGGTGCTCACCGGTTGCATGACCGCCTCGTACTCGGCCTCAGCGAGCATGGAGAGATCATCGATGGAAGTCTCGAGGGTTTCGATCTGTAACCCGCGGTCCTCGGCCATTTCCCGGTCGAGTCGCAACATTTCGGGGCTGATATCCACGACGGTCACGCGCGCGCCCGCGTTGGCGAGCATGGGGCCGTGCCGACCGCCACCGGCGCCAAGGCAAAGAATGCGCTTATCGGTGATCTCTCCCCCGAGCCAGCCTAGCGGATCCAGGATCTCCAATGGCCGATCCATTTCGTCATCCATGGCCGCGCGCGTAAAGCGTTTGCCATCCTGCACGCGCGCATCCCACGCCGCGCGATTGTGATCGTGGATGGGGTTCAAGGGCGTTCTATTTTTGCTTTCGACCGAAGAGCGGGAAATTCTCTGACGGGGTGTGAGCCTCGCGGAAGAGGGGAGCGATACGTTTGACGACGTCCGGATGTTGGTCGGCGATGTTTTTGGTTTCTCCGATATCGGTCTTGAGGTTGTAGAGAGCGATTGGGGCATCGGGGTTGTCGCGCACTTTGAAGCGAAGCGCTTTCCAGTCACCCATGCGGATGGCCTGGGTGTTGCCATGGGAATGAAATTCCCAATAGAGATAGCGATGTGCGCGTTGCTTGTCGGCGCCGGTCAGGGTGGGCACGTAGGATATTCCGTCGGTGTGCTTCGGGGTATCGATGCCGGCCAGTTCGCACAGGGTGGGCATGAGATCCCAGTGGGCGCATTGATGATCGCTCACGCTGCCGGCCTTGATCTTGCCGGGCCACTGGGCGATGAGCGGCACACGGATACCGCCTTCGTAGAGGTCCCGCTTGTGGCCGCGCAGCGGGCCGTTGCTGTCGAAAAAGGCGGGCTTATGGCCGCCCTCATAGTGGGGGCCGTTGTCGCTGGTGAATAGCACGAGGGTGTTGTCGGCGATCTTCAGTTCATTAAGCAGGTCCAGTAGCTCGCCGATGCCACGGTCCATACGAGTCATCATGCCGGCGAAGGCGGCCACGGGATTTGTCACGCGCGTACCGTGGCTGTACTTGCCGATGAGATCCTCGAACTGCGGGAATTTTTTTCGAAATGGCGCCACATCCTCCTCGGGACATTGCATGGCGGCGTGCGGAATGGTGATGGGTAGGTAAGCGAAGAAGGGACTCTCGGCGTTGTCGCGGATGAACTTGAGGGAATGCTCGTGGATGAGATCGTGCGAGTAGGTCTCGCCATCAAGCATCACCTTCTTGTCGTTGTGCCAAAGGTGCTTCGGATAAAAGGTGTGCGCCTGTCGTTGGCAATTGTAGCCGTAAAACTCATCCCAGCCTTGATTTACCGGATCGCCGCTGGAACCGGGCGCGCCGAGGCCCCATTTGCCAAACATCCCGGTCGTGTAGCCGGCTTCCTTCAACAGCTTGGGGATGGTGATGAGATCGGCGGGAATCGGCGCCTGCCCTTCGGGCTGTACCTCGCGATTGCCGCGCACAAAAGCGTGGCCGGTGTGCACGCCGTTCAACAAGCTACAGCGCGTGGGGGCGCACACGGTGCTGCCAGCGTAGTGTTGGGTAAACTTCATGCCGGCGGCGGCCATGCGATCAATGTTAGGGGTCTTGAACAGTTTTTGCCCGTAACAACTAAAGTCACCGTAGCCGGCATCATCAACCATGATGAAAATGAAGTTGGGCTTCTGTTTCGCCTCAAGCGTTAGCCCGAGGCAAATCATCGCAAAGGTGAGGATGAGTTTTTTCATAGGGTAAATTGATCGGGCGCGAGCTTTCGCGTGATGTGATTCAGAGGCAAGTTCAATCCTTCTTGTCCTCTTCCTGCTTCTTTTTCTCCGCCTCACGTTTGGCTTTTTCGTCGGCCTTTTGTTTGTCGCGTAGGGGATTGCCTGGGCGGGTGGGTTTATTGAGGCGGAACTGTTGCTCGCGGATGCGGCGGGGGGAATAGTTGTTTTCGATGTCCACATCGGCGGTTTCGCGATGAGGATCCAGCTCCAGCTTGGCGATCTTCTTCTCAGTGATCAACAGCTTGGAAACTTCCTCGGGGTTGCGTCGCCATATTTGTGCAGGAAGCCGGTACTCCTGAGTGCTGTCATCCTCGAAGGTGGCCTTGAGCACCACTGGCATCACGAGACCGCCGTGGTTCTTAAGGTCCACCTTATAAAAATTCCGCTTCTCCCTAAGCAACGCCTTCTCTTCGTCGCTCAAGCCTTTCAGCATTTTGTCGTAGGACTCGCGGTCTTTGTCGGTGATGTCCAGCTCGTCATATTCGTTGTAAAAATCCTTCAGCTCCGGAAATGCATCCACGCGCTTGGGCAGGGGTTTGTTGCGTTGCTGGAACAACCGCTCGGGCTCGTCATCGCGTTTGTTTTTCCGGGCGGTCTTTTCCTTGTAAGGATCGCGAGTATCGACGGCGTATCGGTGGATGGTTTCAATGGAAATATCCGTGTGATCGGTACTGTAAAACCAGCCGCGCCAAAACCAATCAAGATCTTGCCCGCTGGCATCTTCCATGGTCCGGAAAAAATCCGCCGGTGTCGGCCGCTTAAAGGCCCAGCGGCGGGCGTATTGTTTGAAGGCATAATCGAATTGCTCTCGGCCGAGCACACTCTCACGCAGAATATTGAGCGCAAGCGTGGGTTTGGTGTAGGCGTTATAGCCGGTGCTTTGCAGGGAATCTGCGCCGGTCATGATCGGCATTTTGTTTTCCTGCTTTAGATAATTCATCAGCCCACCAATGCGCTGGGGCATCATGCGCGAGGGATAATCCTCCTCCCATTCCTGTTCGGTGAGGAATTGCATGAACGAATCGAGGCCCTCATCCATCCACATCCACTGGCGCTCATCGGAATTAACGATCATGGGGAACCAGTTGTGGCCCACCTCGTGAATGATGACGCTGATGAGCCCATACTTCGTGCCCTTGGAATAGGTGCCGTCCTTTTCAGGGCGCGGTCGTTGCCAGCAGATCATGGGGTACTCCATGCCGCCGATCGGGGCATTCACCGAGATCGCCACCGGATACGGATAGTCAAATGTGTACCGCGAAAACACTTCCACCGTATGCGCCACCGCATGCGTGCTGTACCTGCTCCAGAGCGGTTCACCTTCCTTCGGCCAATAGCTCATGCACATGATTTTTTTCCCGTTGAGATCCATGCCCATGGCGTCCCATAAAAATTTGCGCGAGCTGCACCACGCAAAATCCCGCACGTTATCCGCCTTGTAAATCCAGGTCTTTTTGCCCTTCGCCTTTTCCTTCTCGTTGGCCTTGGCCTCATCGAGCGTCACGATAAACACCGGCTTCTTCGCATCACGCGCCTTCGCCAGACGGTCACGTTGCGTCTTGGTAAGCACGACCTCGGGATTCTGCAGTTCGCCCGTAGACGCCACAATGTGATCAGCCGGCGCCGTGATTCGCACCAGGTAATCGCCAAACTCCAACGCAAACTCACCTGTGCCGAGAAACTGTTTGTTCTGCCAGCCGGTGACGTCCGTGTACGCGCACATCCGTGGGAACCATTGCGCCAACGCGTAGAGATGATTTTTGTCTTCCTTAAAAAACTCATAACCCATCCGCGAACGAATCTTGGTGGCGTCGATGATGTTGAAACTCCAGTCCACCGAGAACGTAATCTTGCCGCCGGGCTTGAGCGGCTGAGGCGGGATAATGCGCATCATTGTCTGTACGATCACGTGTTTGAGCGGTTTTCCGGCGGCATCCTTCACCGCCGTGATCTTGTACCCGCCATCAAATGCCTGAGCATTGAGCAGCCCCTCAAATTGGTTAAAGGATTGATCGTTCAATCCCGACGTGGTGCGCGACTGATGCGCCATCATTTTTGGATCAAACAAGTTTTGATCCAGTTGCATCCACAGATAATCGAGTGTGTCCTTGGAATTGTTATGATAGGTAATCGTCTCACTGCCGAGGATGCGGTTATTCGTCTCATCGAGTTCCACATCGATCACGTAATCGGCCTGCTGCTGCCAATAGCCCGGCCCCGGCGCGCCCGAAGCCCGGCGTTGCGCGTCCGGCGTGGGCCACACATCATCCAGCTGCTTAAATGGATCACGCGGCGCAGCCGATGCATCGGAAAACGAGGACACAGCCACCAAAGCCGCGCCCAATAAGGAAGGGAGGCGTTTCAACATAGGAAAGGCTCCGATGTACCGGAGCCTTCCAAAAAAAGCAATGCGCGAAGCGGCCGTTTAATCGTCTGCAATGCTGCGAATGATCCACAACAAACGGAGGATCTCGATATACAACCAAATGAGCGTCACCATCAGGCCGAAGGCCCCGACCCATTCCATGTGCTTCGGAGCGCCCATTTCTGCACCGCGCTCAATGAAGTCAAAATCCAAAATCAGGAATAAGGCCGCCACAATGCAAATGACGACACTGATGCCCAAGCCAATGGGCGTTGCCTGATGCAGATGCGGGATAGAGGCTCCAAACAACCCCAGAATAAAATTACCAATATACAGCAAGACAATACCCACCAAACAGGCAATCAATCCGCGCGCAAATTTCGGCGTCGCCTTGATTAAGCCAGCCCGGTACACGCCCAACAGGGCAAACATGATGCCCATCGTCAGGCCTGCTGCCTGCGGAACGATTCCCGGATAGATTGAATTCATGAAAGCGGAGATCGCTCCCACAAACAACCCCTCTAAGGCCGCATAAATCGGTGCCGTCACCGGGGCCCATTCGTTTTTGAAACATGTGATGACACAAAAAATCAGCCCGCCAATCGCGCCACCAATCATCAGTGTTCTGGCCAAGGCCGGGTTTGTTGCCACCATCCCCCAGGTGATAGAGGCGGTGACCAACATGATCAACGCCAAGGCGATGGTTTTGTTGACCGTTCCCATCACGGTCATCCGGTCTTCGCCGGTCAGGTCTACATGACGGGTAAATGTATTGTCGTTAAGGGCGGGGTTCGCTGATGATAACATAATTCCTCCAGTTTTTGGGATCCAACGCGCCGGGGCATTCTTGTAACATCCCGGCGTCATTTTGTCCATGCCGCTCTTTTGCCTCGCCACGTTTGGCTGGCTCAGCCACCATCCGCGGCCATGGCTGATGCGCCACATCTTACTGCGCCGGTGAAAACCAAGGAGATGCCCAAGGGCATTCCCTACATCATCACAAACGAGGCGGCGGAGCGGTTCTCTTTCTACGGCATGAAGGCCATCCTCACCGTCTTCATGACGAAGTACCTCGTGGACTCCAGCGGCGCCGATGACTTCATGTCTGATGACGAGGCGAAGGGCTACTACCACCTGTTCGTGACTGCGGTGTACTTCACGCCCATCATCGGCGCCCTGTTGGCCGACTATCTCTGGGGCAAGTACAAGACCATCCTGCTGCTCTCTGTGGTGTACTGTGCGGGCCACCTGACGCTGGCACTCGACGAGACCCGCATGGGCCTGGCACTGGGTCTCGGACTCATCGCTCTGGGGTCGGGAGGGATCAAGCCCTGTGTGTCCGCTCATGTGGGGGATCAATTCGGCAAGAGCAACGGACATCTCCTCGAGAAGGTCTTCGGCTGGTTCTACTTCAGCATCAACCTGGGAGCCTTTGCCTCCACACTTCTGACCCCCTGGCTCCTCGCCAACTACGGCCCACATGTGGCGTTCGGAATTCCAGGAGCGCTGATGGTGATCGCCACAGTCTTCTTCTGGATGGGGCGAAAGGTCTTCATCCACATTCCGCCCGGCGGGATGGACTTCATCAGAGAAGCATTCTCGAGGGAGGGTCTGAGCGCCATC
>CAJWMQ010000063.1 GCA_913042895.1 uncultured Verrucomicrobiales bacterium
GACTGCCGCTAAACATATGGCTTGTGATCGATACATCCAAAAAATGCTGTTGATGCACCCCTTTATCAACGCGCGCACTGTCAAAGCTTATATGGGTTGCAAATGAAAAATCACCATCAGCCACCTTGGGACGTGATGACGTTAATGTTTGATAGTCATATCTGAAATCTTTGAGAAGTGCGCCAACATCAAGCTTTGTTCCAGCATAATTTGTCAAGGTCAATTCTGGCTGTGCTGCCATTTGATTATAGAGCGTGCGTACCATTAATTGTGGCGTTGTTGACAGACATCCGGGCACGTGATGCGCTAGGCTGTATGACGGCGCAAACATACTGATATGCCCAACCATTCGATTTTGGCAGCCTTCACGCTCAACCGTTCCTACTGCCGCCTGAACAGTGACCTGATAATGCTGGTCATCGTGCATTTCATCGATGATATTATAGTCCAAAATTTCTCCATGGTAAAGCATACGATGCGTTTGAAGCGGTCGTTACGGTTTTTTGCGGTTTGACACCCCCGAAGTGCGCGCCTATAAGTCCGCTTCCAACCCAACAAAAAAATATTATGGCTATCGAAGTTGGCTCTAAAGCCCCCAATTTTACCCTCAAATCCAGCAACGGCCCCGGCGAGAAAGATGATTTTGGTCTCTCGGATGTGACGTTGAGTTCCAATTTCGGTGAGAAAAACACAGTGGTGCTTTTCGTGCCGCTGGCTTTCACCGGGGTGTGCACCGGCGAGTTGTGTGACATCACTGCCGGTTTGGGCAGCTACACTGAATTGAATGCGGACGTGATCGCGATCAGCGTGGACAGTCCCTTTGCTCAGGGTCAGTGGGCGGAGAAGGAAAACATCGGTATCACTTTGGCCAGCGATTTAAATAAGCAAACGGCTAAGGATTACGGTGTGTTGCTTCCTGACCTCATCGGTTTGGGCAGCGTGAGCGCGCGCGCGGCTTTCGTGATAGACAAGGACGGCACCGTGCAATACGCCGAGCAAACGGCTACGCCGCGGGAGTTGCCTAATTTCGAGGCAGTGAAGGAAACGCTCGCCAAGCTGAATTAGGCTGGAACGCCAGATTTTGAAAAAACTCTGCAGAGGCCTTCGGGCCTCTTTTTTTGTCATCTTGAAAAACGGCCGTCATTGCGGTAGCTTGAAATATAAGGATGGTGATGCTTGGTGGATTTATACTTCTGTGCATGTCGGGATTGGCTTGGGGTGCCGACGATGGCGGCGTGGAGCGCCGGCCTGATGGCCTGTGGTACCTGCCCAATAAAAGTGTGCCTTACACTGGCAAGGCCGAGCGAAAGCATTTTGATGGCACCCGCATTTCGTTGATTCATTATCGTGAAGGCAAACAGCATGGGCTGACACAATTTTGGTATCCCAACGGCAAGCCACGTTCAGCTTTTCAATACCATGAAGGCCAGCTTGACGGGAACGCCACCTATTTTTATCGCAATGGCAATCGCCAGAATCTCACCACATACCGGATGGGAGTAAAGCACGGGCCGGTGATCGATTGGTGGCCGGAAGGGGAGAAGAGCTTTGAGGAGCATTACAACAATGGCGTGCCCGAGGGCCTGTGGCGTAGTTGGTGGCCTGATGGCAAAATCGCCAGCGAGAAAATGTACAAGAACCGGCGTCTTATGTCCCACCGCGAATGGAATCGGGATGGCGTGCCCAAGGTGGTGACGGGTTGGAATTTGGATGGCACCTTCAAGTCCGCCGTTTCGCTGGCTCAACGCCAACAAATCCTGGGGCGACGGATTCTCTGGAACCGTGTGAGCGGCCCCAATCGCATTGATCTCATTTATCGGGATAAACCGCTGAAGACCATTCGCACGGTGTTTGGAGATCCGGATCTGACCGATGACGGGCTATGGACATATAAGGGCTTGCGCATTCAGGATCCCACCGATGGACGGATGTTTGATACTGCCACGTTTCGTTTCAAGAAAGGGGTGGTCACCGAAATCTGGATCGAGTAGCTCCCTTGACAGGTGCGGCCTTTCTCCCGCATTTTAAGTGAATCGAATGAGTGCACACGATTCGTTTGAGCCTGTCATTCGCGCCGGGGAATCCGTCATAGGTTATTTTCCGCGGATTTAGCATGAGCATATATCAGGAGTACGTCGCAGAAGTTGAAGATCGCAAGGTACAAGGGTTACATCCCAAGCCGATCGATAGCGGTGAGCTGGTGGCAGAAATCATCACGCAAATCAAAGATGCGGGACACGAGCATCGCGCCGATTCGTTGCATTACCTGATATATAATACGCTGCCCGGCACCACCAGTGCCGCGGGCGAGAAGGCGCGTTTTTTGGAGGAGATCATCCTTGGGAAATCCGAGGTAGAGGAAATTTCGCCGACGTTTGCCTTTGAGCTGTTGTCTCACATGAAAGGCGGCCCGTCCATCGAGGTGCTGTTGAATCTCGCCTTGGGCGAGGATGCCGCGATTGCTGAACAGGCTGCTGCCGTACTGAAGACTCAGGTATTTCTCTACGATGCGGATACCGAGCGCTTGGGGTTGGCGTACGGTGAAGGGAACGAAATCGCCAAAGACATTTTGGAAAGCTACGCGGAGGCGGAGTTCTTTACGAAGCTGCCGGATGTGCCGGAGAAAATCGAGGTGGTGACCTATGTGGCGGGGGTGGGGGATATTTCCACCGATTTACTTTCACCCGGCAACCAGGCGCATTCACGGTCGGACCGAGAGTTGCACGGCAAATCTATGATCTCCGAGGCGGCGCAAAACGAAATCAAGGCGCTGCAGGAAGAGCATCCGGGCAAGAGCGTCATGTTGGTGGCCGAGAAGGGGACGATGGGGGTGGGGTCTTCCCGCATGTCCGGCGTGAACAATGTCGCCCTGTGGACCGGCAAACAGGCGAGCCCGTATGTGCCGTTCGTGAATATCTTCCCGGTCGTGGCCGGAACCAATGGCATATCCCCGATCTTCCTGACGACGGTGAGTGTGACGGGCGGGATCGGTATTGATCTGAAGAACTGGAAAAAGAAAAAGGACGCCGAGGGCAACACGGTGCTCGATGAAAACGGCGATCCCGAGCTGGAGCAGGTCTACACGGTGGACACCGGCACGGTCCTGACCATCAACACGGCGGACAAAAAATTATACGGTGGCGATCAAGAGTTGATCGATATCTCACGGGCTCTGACGCCGCAGAAAGTGGAGTTCATTAAGGCCGGCGGTTCGTATGCGGTGGTTTTCGGCAAGAAACTCCAAAGTTTTGCTGCCAAGGCGCTTGGGGTGGAATTAACGTCGGTCTTTGCCCCGTCCAAAGAGATATCCCACGAAGGCCAGGGGCTGACAGCTGTGGAGAAAATTTTCAATCGGAACGCCGTCGGAGTGGTCGATGATGTTGTGATGCATGCCGGATCAGACATCCGCGTGGAGGTGAATATTGTCGGCTCACAGGATACCACTGGCCTGATGACTTCCCAGGAACTGGAGGCCATGGCGGCGACTGTGATTTCGCCGATCGTTGATGCGGCTTATCAATCCGGTTGTCACACCGCTTCCGTGTGGGACAAGAAAGCGCAGGCTAATATTCCGCGCCTCATGAGTTTCATGAACGATTTCGGCCTGATCACCGGCCGTGATCCCGATGGCGAATACCATGCCATGACCGATGTCATTCACAAGGTGCTCAACGACCTGACCGTGAATGAATGGGCAATCATCATTGGCGGCGATTCCCACACTCGTATGTCCAAAGGCGTTGCGTTCGGAGCAGACTCAGGGACGGTTGCCCTCGCACTGGCCACCGGCGAGGCTTCGATGCCGATTCCTGAATCCGTAAAAGTCACCTTCAAGGGCGAGCTAAAACCTTACGTGGATTTCCGGGATGTGGTGCATGCCACGCAGGATCAAATGCTCGACCAGTTTGGCGGCGAAAACGTGTTCCAAGGGCGGGTGATTGAAGTTCACATTGGAACCTTGCCTTCCGACAAGGCCTTCACCTTCACCGACTGGACCGCGGAAATGAAGGCCAAGGCCTCCATTTGCATTTCGCAGGATGATACGTTGATCGAGTCTCTGGAAATCGCCAAGCACCGCATCGAGATCATGATCAAGAAGGGGATGGATAATGAGAAACAGGTGCTTCAAGGGCTGGTAGACAGCGCCGAAAAACGCATCTCAGAAATCCGTTCTGGCGAAAAGCCGGCCCTAACCCCTGATGCTGATGCCAATTATTATGCGGAATTTACCGTGGACCTCGATCAGGTGGTCGAGCCGATGATTGCGGACCCGGATGTTCATAATGAAGATGTCTCCAAGCGCTACACCCACGACACGATTCGACCGCTCTCCTATTATAGAGGCGAGAAATCCGTCGACCTTGGGTTCCTCGGATCCTGCATGGTTCACAAGGGCGACCTTAAGATTCTCTCCCAGATGTTGGTGAATTTGGAAAAACAGCAGGGTCACGTTGAGTTCAATGCGCCACTGATCGTGGCCGCACCGACCTATAACATCATTGATGAACTCAAAGAGGAGGGCGACTGGGATACACTGCAGAAATACTCCGGATTCGAGTTCAACGATGACGACCCCAAAGGGGACGCGCGTTTGGAGTACGAAAACATGATGTACCTCGAACGTCCCGGTTGCAACCTGTGCATGGGTAATCAGGAAAAGGCGGCCAAAGGCGATACCGTCATGGCAACCAGCACACGCCTATTCCAAGGCCGTGTGGTGGAGGATTCCGACCAGAAAAAAGGGGAATCCCTGCTTTCTTCCACGCCGGTAGTCGTGCTTTCGGCAATTCTGGGAAGAACACCAAGCTTCGATGAATACAAGGCCGCTGTGGAAGGAATCGACCTGACCACCTTTGCCCCGCCGGAAGAAGAAATGGTGGCTTAACTGCTCCTGCGTCCTGGTAACGAGAAGAGCGCTCGTAAGGCTTCCACCAGCACATAGCTGAAGAGGAAATAGGCAAAGAGATACACTGGGATCTTGATCGCCATTTTCAAAACCGAACCTTTGTCGAGGTACTTTTTGGCTACGGGCAGGGGAGATTCCTTAAAGTAGGAGATGGCATCGGACAAAGTTTCCTTGGTGAGGTTACTTATCGATTTAAAAAATCCCTCTTCCGTTGTGGCGCCCTCCGTGACGGCTACTCCAGTTGAGGAAGTCGAGGCCATGGCCGACTTGATATCGTCTTTTGCCACCAAGTTCATCAGGGCAAATAAGAGACAAAATATTAGCGCCATGCCGTAAAGAATCGGGGCGATCTTCAGCATGGTTTTGGAAAACATGGCCATGATGCCCAAGGCTTCATCCCCGGCGGTGTTACCAGCGCCGATCTTGATGTTGAGTTGCGCAGGTTTAAGCCAAAGGCGCGCCAAGGAGGCGCAGAAGAGGTAAAGCAATACGCCGCCGCCAATTTTTGCCAAGACACTCAGCCAGTTGTCACTGAAGCCATCCATGATTCCGAGGATGCCATACACTATGCCGGCCGACGCAGCGGCAATACCGGAGAGCAACACCACCAGAGCCATTGCCTTCATCAGCCCACTGGCCGAAAGTCGGCTGGGGGTGGACTTGATCAGGGAATCGCCGGCGTTAAAGAGTACGCCGGTGAGGTAATGCAAAATCAAAATGAAGGCGATGGGAAGGATGCCCTTAAAAAGCATCGTGACGATCGAAACAATTTTGTCCGAGTCAAAGGAAGGTCCGGGTATCGGCGCACCGGCATCGATCCATTTGGCTAACTCATCAGCTTGCTCGGCAGTAAACATTTCGCCTTTACCTTCCGGCGGCATGGGGTCGTTGGTATCCTTGATGCGTTGAAGCAAGGTGCTCTGTCCAGAGTTCCCTTTATTGATCGCGCTGAAAATTCCATTGAGCCCAGCTGCGTCATCGTCTTCGAACATGCTCAGATCGAGTTTGGACTTGGCACCTTCGCCTTTGTGGCACTCGTAACAACGTTCCTGAAAGAGTGGCTTGATGGTTTTGGCAAAGATAGCGGCGTTGGCGGCGTCCTCCGCCTTTTTCTTGGAGTCTTCTTCGGCCTTTTCTGCCATCTCGATGGCATCACCGTCCTCACCGCTCTCGGCTTCATCACTCTTAAATTCGTCCCAAGCACTCGTGCCCAGCCACAACACCGCCACCACCAGTAGGCAAATATCCCCAACGAACTTATAGTTCTGCGAACTGATCCCCAGAAAGAAACTGTTCGTTGTGCCGCGTAGCTGGGCCATTTTGTTATCGATGGTCTGCGCAAGAAACCCTGCCGAATAACTGCCGTGCTCTGGTTCATCCATCACCGCATCTTCCGGTGCAAGCGCTTCGACTTCGGCTGAAGGCGGGGGGAGAGTACTGCCACTGGGTGGGGGAAGCGCACTTCCACCGCTGCCGCTTGGGGGCGGTGGTGCTGCTGATTTTCCGCTGGAGGAAGGCGGTGGCGGAGCAGCAGAGGATCGGCCAGCTGAAGAGGGCGGCGGTGGGGCGGCCGTAGATGATGGCGGCGGGCCACTGGTGCGGGTGGGTTGGCTGGCCGGTACCACCACACTTCCCTGACAGGCCGGGCAGGCAAAGGTCTGCCCGGCTGCAGTTTCATCCACAGTCAACTCAGTGCCGCACGTTGGGCATGGAAACTTTAAATCCATCCGGCCAGAGGGTCAGAACTGAAAAACCTACTGCATTATTAAGTGTAACTCAATACCGCAGTGCGGGATGGGCCGTTAATAGCTGCCGTTGGCCGATTCTCCGGAGACGATGGCGACGCCGTTGCTGGTGCCGATGCGGGTGGCGCCGGCTTCTATCATAGCCCGCGCATCGTCTGCGTTGCGCACGCCGCCGGCGGCTTTGACACCGGCAAATTGGCCGACCGTTTCGCGCATCAGTCTAACATGCTCCAGCGTGGCGCCGGCGTTGCCGAAGCCGGTGGAGGTTTTCACAAAGTGCGCCTGCGCCTGCGTCACAAGTTTGCAGGCCTGGGCGATCTCGTCGTTGGTAAGCAGGCAGGTTTCGAGGATGACTTTGACCACGCGATCATCGGCCGCTTCCACCACGTCGCGGATTTCGCGGACTATGTAATCGTGTTCGCCATCCTTAAAGCGTCCGACATTCATTACCATGTCAATCTCATTGGCGCCGAGATCAACCGCGACTTCGGTTTCGTAACGCTTGGCATCGGCGTCCATTGCGCCGAGCGGGAAACCGACCACGGTGCACACCTGCACGTCGCTGTCTTCCAAGAGCGAATAGGCGAGCTCTACGCGGCTGCCATTGACGCAGACGGTGGAGAATTGATGCTCGGCAGCCTCTGCGCACAATTGCTCTAGCTGCGCCCGTGTGGCGTCGGGCTTGAGCAAGGTGTGATCAATGTAGCTTGCCAGTTCGGACATGACGTTAGCTCGGCAACAAATCGGCCACCAAGGTTTTCTCTTCCTTCAGCTCGTTGACTGTTGCGTCAATTTTAGCCCGGCTGAATTCATTGATCGGCACGTCCTGCACGATGGCCAATTCGCCGCCAGTATTGCGCATGGGGAAGGAAGAGATGAGGCCTTCCTCCACACCGTAGCTGCCGTCGGAGCAAATGCACAGGCTGTGCCAGTCCCCCTCGGCGGTGGGTTCGGTGACCGAGCGCACACTGTCGACAATGGCATTGGCGGCGCTGGCGGCACTGGAGAGCCCGCGCGCCTTGATGATCGCCGCGCCGCGCTTTTGTACGGTGCTGATAAATTCGCCTTCGAGCCATTCCCGATCGCTGATGGCGTCGGTGGCGGGGGCGCCGTTGATTTGCGCGTTGGTGAAATCCGGATACTGCGTGGCGGAGTGGTTGCCCCAGATGCAGAGATTGGAAACGCTGCTTACGGCCACGCCGGCCTTTTGGGCGAGCTGCGTCTTGGCGCGGTTTTCATCAAGACGCGTCATGGCAAAGAACCGGTCGTCGGGCACGTCCGGCGCGTTGTTCATGGCGATCAGGCAGTTAGTGTTGCAGGGGTTGCCGACCACCAGTACGCGCGCATCGCTGGCGGCGTGGTTGTTGATGGCTTGGCCTTGACCGGTAAAAATCTTGCCGTTGATGCCCAGCAAATCACCGCGCTCCATGCCGTCCTTACGCGGTACACTGCCGACGAGCAGAGACCAGTTGGCGCCATTGAAGCCGGTATTCAGATCGGAGGTGGCGACCACATCGGTGAGCAGCGGGAACGCGCAGTCATCGAGCTCCATGCACACGCCTTCCAGCGCGGTCATGCCGGGTTCGATCTCAATCAGGTTCAGTGCCACTGGTTGATCCGGGCCGAACATTTGGCCGGATGCAATCCGGAAGAGGAGGGCATAACCGATTTGACCGGCCGCACCGGTTACTGCAACACGAATGGGTTCCTTACTCATGGAGGCGCGCAGTATGCCCGCGGGTTGCACGGCGTGCAAGCGTTAGCCCATGACAAAGCCAAATAGACCCAGATAAGCCGCCATCACGTTTTGCGCGATGCCAAAGGGGTTGTATTGGTAGGGCGCATTCCAAAGTACGATGAATAGAATGAAAAACATCCAGGTGGGGTTTCCCAGGGATTCGAGCCAACGCCGGTACGCCGGGACAAAATTGCCGAGTACGGTTGAGCCATCGAGTGGCGGCACGGGTATAAGGTTGAAAATGCCCAGAGCGATATTAGTGACTCCGAAGATGCGTAGCAGATATTGGCCGTTATGGGCGGGGCCTTCGGCGGCAATGCCGCCAAGCCGCATCCAAACTGCGAGGGCGGTAAGCGCTGCAAATGCTAAAAGGAAATTCATCGCCGGCCCGGCGGCAGACACGAGGGCATCTCCGTAGCGGCTGCGGAAGTTGCGCGGATTGACTGGCATGGCGCCAAAGGCCATACCCACCAGCGCGAGCATGAGCAGTGACATGCCGCCCATGTGCACCATGGGATCCGGCGTCATGTGGCCAGCTATCCTCGGTGTATCGTCGCCTTGCCAGATCGCGGCCCAGCCATGGGCCAGCTCGTGAAGAACTATAGAAATGATCACGGTGACCACTACGCATCCGAAATAAAGTTGCGTCTCTGGATCAAATGCCCTTTGGATGAACAGCGTTGCGACCATGCGCAGCGAATGGTATGGAGACGATGGACGAAAACCAAACCCAAAACCGTCGGGCGGTTATTGATGTGGGCAGCAACTCAGTGAAGCTGCTGGTTGCGGAAGTGACCTCAGGCGACGTCACGCCGTTGGTGCATGAAGGCGAACAAACGCGGTTGGGCCGCGGTGTGTTTGATTCCGGCAAACTCGATCCGGAAGCGATTGCGCAAACCGCGTTTGTGGCTGGGCGGTTTGCTGAGAAGGCCAGACGCATGGGGGCTGTGGAGGTGAAGGCGGTGGCGACCAGTGCTGCCCGCGAGGCGCGGAACGGGATGGATTTGATTGAGGCATTTCGTGATGTGAATGTACCGCTGACGATTATTGAGGGTGAACGCGAGGCGGAATTGGTGCTACGCGGGGTGCGAAGTCATTCCGATTTTTCTGATGGGCCGCTGGCGATTATCGACGTGGGCGGCGGCAGTACGGAATTGCTGGTGGCGGATGAAACCGGCCTGCGCTTACAGCATAGTTTTCCTTTAGGAACGGTGCGGTTGTTGGAACAGCATCGGCTCAGCGATCTGCCGGCGGCGCAGGAGCGAGCGAAAGTGATCGAGGCGCTGGATCAATTTCTGGATGATCAGGTAACGCCACTGCTCGGCACGGTAGCCTTGCCCGGAATGCTGGTGGGTGCCGGGGGAACACCGGTTTTCCTATCGCGAATCCTTAAGGAGACGGATGATCTGGATGCGACGGAATTGGAGGCGCTGAGTTGGTTACTACCGGAGGTGCAGTCCTTGACGGATCGGCTGTGGATGATGAGCTTGGAACGGCGGCAGGCGCTGGCCGGATTACCGGCGGATCGGGCGGATGTAATTTTATTTGGCGCAGCGATCTATGAAGCGGTGATGATGCGGTGTGGATTTCATGAACTGAGACCCACCATGCGAGGCGTGCGGTATGGCTCGTTGCTCAGTTAAAGCCCAAGTCGTTCGTATTCCAGCACCACGTAGCGGTCGGTCATGCCAGAGAGATAATCACAAATGGCGCGGTGCAATCCATCGGTCTTGATGCGCGCGCGCGATTGGCTGCCGATGTCTTCCGGATGCTCTAGATAATGCCCGAACAACGCCTCGAGCAACTTAATGGAGCGCTGGTTGGGTTTATGGACGACCGGGTTGTAGTACAGGTTTTCGTAAAGGTACTCGCGTAATTCCAGATTGGCCGTGCGGCGGGCGTCGCTATAACGAATGAGGTCGCCGTCATGCAGGCGCACCGCATCGGCAGATTGCACGCCGGCTTCAGCGATGAGGCGTCCACTGGTTTCGACCACATCATTTACCTGGCTATTGATGAGTCGCCGGATGATGGCGTAATGGCGTGTCTCGGAATCGAGCGTGCCGTGCTCCGTGCGCACCTCGGCATCGGTGTCGCACCAGATTTGCACATGGGCTTTGAGAGCTTCCTCATCGAGCAGTTTTGAGTCGAGTCCGTCATCGAGATCATGGCCGTAATAGGTGATCTCATCGGCAAGATTGGCGACCTGCGCTTCGAGTGAATTAGATTTGGCGTCGAACCCGTCACGTTTGCTGGGGTGGTCGGCTGGATTAAAATGTTTCACCAACCCTTCGCGTGTTTCCCAAGTGAGATTGAGCCCGGCGTGATGGGGATATTTCTGCTCAAGTGTTTCCACGATGCGCAGGCTCTGGCGGTTGTGTTCAAACCCGCCATGCTCTTTCATGAGATCATTGAGCGCATACTCGCCCTTGTGACCAAACGGCGAATGGCCGAGGTCATGTGCCAAGGCAATGGCCTCGGCGAGGTCTTCATTGAGGCCGAGCGCACGGGCGATATTGCGCGAGATGGCCGCCACCTCAATGGTGTGGGTGAGGCGCGTGCGCAGGTGATCGCCGGTACCGTTGAGGAACACCTGAGTTTTGTATTCCAACCGGCGAAAGGCCCGGGAATGGGTGATGCGATCGCGGTCGCGCTGGTAATCGGTGCGCCATTCGTGTGGTGGCTCAGGATAGGCGCGGCCGCGGGAATCGGCACTGCGTTGCGCGTATCGCGCGAGGATTTGATGTTCGTTGGCCTCCAGCTGTTCGCGGGACTGGGGCATGGCTTAGTTGGCGAGGAATTCCTCGGCTGAAGTATTGCGTAGCTCCAGTAGATGGTTGATGACATCCTCAATCAGGTTATTGGGGCAGGATGCCCCCGCGGTGATGCCAACGCGAATGGGACCTTCCGGAAGCCAATGGGGTGTTTCCTCCAACTGCTGGTTGTGTTGATTCCAATGGCTAATGGATTGCAGACCGTTGATCTCCTGCACATTTTTGATGAAGTAAGTGGGTAACACGTGTTCACCCATTTCGGCCAGATGCGAGGTGTTGGAGGAATTGTATCCGCCAATCACCAGCAATAGATCTAATGGTTCCTGGAGCATCACTTTCAAAGCATCCTGACGATCTTGAGTGGCCCCGCAGATTGTATCGAAAAAACGAAAGTGTGCATCGGTATTTTCGGTGCCGTATCGTTTCTGGATGGCGGCCTTGATGCGGCGCTGCACTTCCTCGGTTTCGCCGCGCATCATGGTAGTTTGATTAGCCACGCCGACTGTACGTAGATGGGTGTCTGGATCAAATCCCTCCGAATAGCAGCCATCGAACCGTTTTAGCAAAGCCTCTTTGTTGCCGCCATTGATTATGTAATCACAAACCAGATCGGTTTCTTCAAACGTGCTGACCACTATGTAATGGCCGTTCTTGGCGATCGCCTGGCTACTGGTGGCCATCGTTTCCTCATGGGAAGCTTTGCCGTGGATGATGCTGGTGACCTCCTGCTTCGCGTAGGTGCGCACGCGTTTCCAGACCATCCTCACATCACCGCAGGTGGTGTCCACAACCTGACATCCCTTTGCTTCCAGTTTCTCTCGGATGGTTACTTCAGTGCCGAACGCCGGGATTATCACAATGTCACCTTCGCTCAGATCATCGATATCCGCCGACTGGTGGGGGCCGGACAGGAACTGAATGCCCATCTCTCGAATCTGGTCGTTTACCTCCGGGTTATGGATGATTTCACCCAAAATATAGAGCGGTTTGTCCGGGAATACTTTGCGGGCGGCGTACGCAAGATCGATGCAGCGATCGACGCCGTAGCAAAAGCCGAATTCCTTTGCGAGCTTGATGGTAATCTGGCCATTAGGGCAGGTTACTTCGCCTTTGGCCCGTAGGCGATCGACCAAGTCACTGCGATAATGCGTTATCACCTGCGCCTTGACCTGCTCCATGATATCCGGTCGGCGGAGGTTAATGCGCTTGGGCTTCGGCTTGGCAACCGGTTGATCAGGGGTTTCAGAGGCCATCGGCGTTAGCTTGGCACAGGGGCTTTGGTAGGGTCGAGATGAATCCTTTAACTCACCAACCAGTTCAAAATCGCCTTCTGGGCGTGCAAGCGGTTTTCGGCCTGGGTAAAGATGGTTTCTGCGTGGGCTTCGAGGGTGGGTTCATCGATTTCCTTGCCGCGGTAGGCGGGGAGGCAGTGCATGACGAGGGCGTCCTCATTGGCGCGGGCAACGAGGGCTTCGTTGATTTGATAACCGGCAAAGTCCTGCTCACGTTGGGCGGCTTCCTTTTCCATGCCCATGGAGACCCAGACGTCGGTGTACAATAAATCGGCGCCTTCGGCGGCGGCTTGACAATCTTCGGTAACGGTGATGTTGCCGCCGGAACCGTTAATAGCGTTTGCGATGAGGTCCGGGCACGGCTGGTGGGCTTTGGGCGCGGCGATGCGTAGCTCGAAGTCAAGTTTTCCGGCGGCCCAGATCCAGCTGATGGGCACGTTGCACGCGCCGTCGCCGATGAAGGTAACGACCTTATCGGCGATGGGGCCGCGTTGTTCCTGATACGTGAAAATATCGGTGATGATCTGGCAGGGATGCTCGGCATCGGTCAGCGCGTTGATGGTGGGAATGCCGGAGTGCTCTGCGAAATCCTCTACATCGCTCTGCGCGAAGGTGCGAATGACTGCGCCGTGCACCATGCGCCCGAGCACGCGGGCGGTGTCCTGGATGGGTTCGCCACGGCCAAGCTGGAGGTCGTTCGCGTTGAGAAACATCACGCCGCCCCCGAGTTCGCGGATGCCGGTCTCGAAGGACACTCGAGTTCGCGTAGAGGATTTGGTGAAAATCATCGCCCACGTTTGGCCGGCGAGCGGTTGGTGTTGGCTGTCGCCGCGCTCTGTCTTGATGACGGTGGCATTTTCCAGAACGGTTTTGATGGACGCCGTGTCCATCGATTCGATACTTAACAGGTGCTTCATGAGCTGAGTTTCTTGATGACGCCCTCGATGATGGCTAGGCCTTCATCGGCGTCGGCTTGTGAAAGGTTTAATGGCGGCAACAGGCGAAAGACCCGCGCGCCGGCCGGAATGGTGAGTAGACCAGCGTCATGCAGTCGCTCCACGATCTGTACGGAGGCCGGCCGGTTGCTTTCGGCGAAGGCGGGAATGTTCTCGGCCAGTTCAATGCCGATCATCAGACCAAGCCCGCGCACTTCCTTCAGTACGGTGGGATGCGCCTCGATCAGTGTTTGGATTCGTCCGGTAAAATGGCTGCCTAACGCAACGGCGTGTTGCGCGAGCCCATCGCGTTCGATGATCTCTAGCGCCTTGAGCGCATGCGCGCTGACCAGCGGCGTACCGCCAAAGGTGGTGCCGTGCGTGCCCGGGCCAAGCAAATCCTGCAATGATTCGTTGGCCCAGATCGCGCCCATCGGCAGACCGGCACCGAGACTCTTGGCCATGGAAAATGCGTCCGGTTGAAATCCACCTGAATTAGAATCACTAAGAATTGTTTCCCAACTCTGAAAATGGCCAGTTCTGAAGAAACCGCATTGAACTGAGTCCATCATCATGAGGATATTTTTATCAGTACAAAGTTTCCTTAATCCGAGCAGATATTCGGGTTTGGCTGGATATATTCCGCCTTCGCCTTGAATGCCTTCAATAAGGATCGCCGCAGTTTTTTTGGTGATAGCGGCTTGCATCGCCTCAAGGTCATTAAACGGCACGTGTTTGAAACCCTCTACGGCTGGATCAAACCCCTGCTTGACCTTGTTTTGTCCTGTGGCCGCGATGCCTGCCAAGGTTCGGCCATGAAAAGAATTTTCAGTGGTAATAACCTCATAACGTCCATCGGTGTGACCGTGGAGTCGGGCGATTTTATACAAACCTTCGTTAGCCTCGGCTCCGCTATTACAAAAAAACATTTTCCCGTGTCCTCCTGCATGCCGAACGAGTTTTTCAGCCAGCAAACCCTGTGGCTCGGTATAGTAAAGATTGGAAATATGCGTGAGCTTCCCCGCTTGTTCGGTAAGTGCCGCAGCTAGTTCCGGATGTCCGTGGCCGAGACAGGCTGTAGCAATCCCTGCACCCAGATCAAGAAGACGCCGCCCATCGTTCGTAAACACATGAGATCCTTTCCCATGAGTTATGGTTAGCGGAAAACGCGCGTAGGTCGGAATGATATGAGCGTTGATACTGTTTTGAATGGGGTTTGTGTCACTCATTTTACTATTTCCGTTCCGACTCCTTCGTCGGTGAAAATTTCCAGCAGCACGGCGTGGTTGATACGGCCGTCGACGAAGGACACCTTGTCCACGCCCGCGTCGATGGCTGTGGTGGCACTGTCGACCTTTGGGATCATGCCGCTGGCAATAATACCGGCCTGTTTCAATTTATCGACCTCTGCCACATCGAGGTGGGAGATCAGCGATGTCGCATCGGCGGGGTCGCGCAACAGCCCGGGCACATCGCTCATAAACACCAGCCGCTTGGCGGACAGCGCAATGGCGGCTTGGGCGGCGGCGACATCGGCGTTGCAGTTGTAAATCTGTCCGTCCGTATCGCGTGCAGTGGGGGAGATCACCGGTGTGATGCCCTGGGTGATGCATTCCTCCAATGGCGCGGTGTTCACGGCAGTCACTTCACCGACTAAGCCGTAATCCTGACCCTCTGGCGCATGCCGTTTGCAGGTGAAAATGTCCGTGCCGGCAAAGCCCTTGGCCACGCCGCCGAGCGAATTGATCATCTCCACGATCTCGGCGTTGATCTCCTGCGATAATACCTGATCGACCACCGCCACGGAATCGGCATCCGTGTAGCGCAGGCCGTTGACAAAGCGCGTCTGCACGCCGGCCGCTTCCAGCGCGCGGCTGATGCGTTTGCCGCCGCCGTGCACCACCACCGGATTGATCTCGACCGCTTCCAGAAACACGACATCCCGCGCGACGCCCGTGCGTACGGCCTCTTCCGGGCTGTCCATGAAACTGCCGCCGTACTTCACCACGAACGTTGCGCCGGCAAATCGCTGAATGTACGGCAGCGCTTCGAGCAATGTGGCGGCTTTGGAGATGAGTTCCTGCATGTCAGCCTCCGAGCGATGCGGGATCGCTGATGTCGCCTTTGTTGAAATCCACGTATTCCTCGGTGAGATCGGCGGCGTAGAGCGTGGCTTGGCCTTTGCCGAGGTTGAGGTTGATGTGCAGGTCAAACTCCGCCGGCGCGACGGCCGCGCACAAGGTCTCAAAGGGCGTTCGGGTGGGCCGACCTTTCTTGAGGGAATAGGTCAACTTCTTGGCTTCGCTTGTATTTGACATGCTATAGGCGATGTCGACTTTTTCCTCCACCACCTTCGCGGGCGAATAGCCGAGCGCATCGATGATCCGGCCCCAGTTGGGGTC
>CAJWMQ010000064.1 GCA_913042895.1 uncultured Verrucomicrobiales bacterium
TTCAGGCGGGCGCGCACCTTGGCGTAGGCGGGGTCGTCGTAGACGTTGTTCAATTCGCCGGCGTCCTTTTGCAGGTCGTACAGTTCCCAGGCGGGCGGGGTTTGGTAGCCGCCGTCGTAATTGCAGCCGTAGTAGTAGAGTAGCTTGTGCGTCTTGGTGCGGATGGCCATCACGGCGGGGTTATCATGGTGGGCCATGTGCATCCAGTAGCGGTAGTAGGCGGCCTGTTTCCAGCCCTTGGGTTCGCGGCCGGTTTCGCAGATGCTCCTGAAGGAACGACCCTGCATGGAGGCAGGCGCGGGGATGCCGGCAAAGTCGAGCATGAGCGCGGGGAAATCGACGTTCTCAATGATGGCATCGGAACGGATGCCGGCTTGGTTCGCTTTGGGATAGCGCACGATAAGCGGCATGCGCATGGAGGGATCGTAGGCCCAGCGTTTGTCCTGGTAATCATTTTCGCCCAACCAGAAACCCTGGTCGCCGGTGTAGATGATCACGGTGTTGTCGTAGAGCCCCTCGGCCTTGAGATAATCGAAGAGCCGTTTGAGATTGTCGTCCACGCCTTTCACGCAGCGGAGGTATTTGCGCAGGTAGGCCTGATAGGCGAGATGCGTGGTCTCGCGCTCGGAGAGTTTGGCGATGTCGTAGTCGGCGGGAAGTTCCTCGGGGAAACGCTCCTTTAAATCGACGGCATAAGAACGGCGCGGATTGCGTTTGCCGATGGAGGTGCCGATGTGCGGCATCAGTTCATCGTTGTACCCGCGCGTGGCGATGGAGCCGAAGGTGTTTGGCACGTCGTAGAGGGTGGGCGGTTCGGGAATCTTTACGTCGGCGAGGTATTTCTGGTAGCGCGGCGCGTTCTCGAAATAATCATGTGGCGCCTTGAACTGGTGGCAGATAAAGAACGGCTTGTCCTTATCGTACTGCGTCTTGAACCAATGCAGGGTGGAGTCCGTAATGGCATCGGAGGAATGCTCACCCTTGTGGGTAACCAGGTTCTTGGGCCACGGCTTGTCGCCCTGCACGCGAAACTCGGTGTCGTAATACTTCCCCTGCCCCGGGAGCACCTTGTAGTAGTCAAAGTTCGGCTCCACCTTCAGGTGCCACTTACCGATCATGGCCGTTTGATAACCAGCCTGCCGAAACAGGATCGGCAACGTTTGCTCGGGCGGCAGGATCCGGCCGGTGAGATCGGTTACGCCGTTCACGTGCGGATACTGGCCGGTGATAATACTAGCCCGGCTCGGCGTGCAGATGGAGTTCGAGCAAAACGCGTTGTCGAACGTGATGCCCTCCGCTGCCAACCGGTCAAGCGTGGGCGTAGGGTTGAGCGGCTTGAGTACGGTCGCATACGCGCCCACGGCCTGCGCCGTGTGGTCGTCGGACATAATGAACAGCACGTTAGGTCGTTCCTTGGCCATCACATCCAGCGCGACAAACAAGGTTAAGAGACAGAGAACGAATCGTTTTTTCATAAATTTTATAGTTCTGACCGGAGTCTATTCACCAAAGCAAACCAACTCCTTAAGGGTACGGCCGTAAAGGCAGCCTTGGGCGTAAGTGAGCGAGGAGAGACACCAAGTTTCGCCGGCGGGGCCAAGGTCGCTGAGGGCGGTGAGCGCGGAGGCCCCGAGGGTCTTGGCGGTCCAGTCGAGGACATAAACGGTGCCGGCCATGGTGGGCCAGTAGATATGTTTTCCGACGACTATGGGCGGAGCAGCTGTAACGTGTCCCCAACCGCTGCCCGCGTTGCGCTTATCCTGCGTTGCCCGGAAGCCACCCGCGTTTTTCATATCGTTTGGCAAGTGCTTGGTCCATAGCGTTTTGTCAGGCCGCCCTTTTTTGCGGACGACCTGCACGGGCACCTGCAGGTACTCAACGCGGCCGGTGGAGAGCTGGACACGACCAATCAGAAAGCCGTTGAACGAGCGGAAGTAATGGTAGTCACCCACGATGAGGTTCGTGAAGTAGGTGAAGGACTTCTTGGCCTTGGCGCCGCGGGGGATGGTTTGGTTTTCGAGCGTGACGTATCGGCCGTCCTGCCAGCGCGTGAGGGTGACGTCCTCAACGAGCGACTGCTGGCCGCGCAGCTTGCCGGTGCGGAGATCGAGCGCGCCGTGTTGGCCATGGGCGAAGTAGTAGGCGGTGCTCTTCTTGAAGGTGGTGTTCTGGTGGCAGGGAAATTTTTCGATGGCGGTGTCCCAGAGGCCCTTGCCGGTAGCAGCATCAATGAGCGATAGGCCGTAGGGCTCCTCGGGAGGCTGATGTCCGCCGCCGCGGCCGGTGAGGAGGGCGGCGCGGCCGTCAGGCAGTCTACCGAGCATGGAGAGAGCGTGCACGCTGGTGCCCGGCTCGGCCTGCCAAGTGAGCTTGCCAGTGGCCAGGTCGTAGGCGCGAAGGTGCGTCCAATATTTCCTGTCCCGGCCCAGTGGTTTGGAGCCGGCCTTGGTGGTGGCGGCTACCGGCAGATCGTAGGTGGCTGCGTGAACAAGGATGACATTGCCTTCGTGTAAAATGGGTTCATGGGCCCGGGCGTGGTGCCGGCCAAAAGGAGTCCAAGTGTGCGTCCATAGTTCGTTGCCGTCGTAGTCGAAGCACTTGATGGTGCCGCCGACGTTAGTGAACACCACGCGTTTGCCGTCGGCCACGGGTGAATAAGCGGTGTTGTCGTTGAACAGGCTGGAGAGGTCCGTGGTTCGCGTTCCGGGAATGGGGCGGCGCCAAAGTTCCTTGCCGGTCCGGGCGTCGAAACACATGCCGAGGATGCCGCCGCCGAACTCAGTGTCTGCCTCGATGGGTTCATGGGAGGTGACGAAGATGCGGCCGCCCGAGACGATGGCCGCGCTCTGGCCGGTGTTCGGCAGGGGCACACGCCACTTCACGTTTTTGCCTGTGGCACCGCTGAAATCCGTGGGCGCCTGACCCTGCACAATAAAATTGCCGGCCGGACCGGCGGCCTGCGGCCAGTCGATATTTGAAACCGCCCGCTTTTTCACGATGGGCGTCAGAACGATGTTGCGGTAGCTAACGGCAGTGTGGTCGCCCTGTAGATAGAGTGGCCCGGGGATGGTTTCGTCGGCATGCAGCGCGCCGTTGGTGCATCCGGGAATGGGCTGGTTGTCGATGACCTTTTTCCCGTTGAGGACGACGGTGACGTGGCGGTCGACCAGTGTGATGTCGTAGCGGTTCCATTCGCCGCCAGGCTTGCCTGCGTTTTCCGTAGGCAGGATGCGCCCGAAGATAGCGCCGACGCCCTGGATGCCCTGCATGCGGCTGTCGCGGTCCAGCACCTGCGCCTCGTACACGCCGCGCAGGTAGATGCCGCTGTTGCCGCCGGGCGGCACCTTGAATTCAATCTTCAGGTTGAAGTCCATGAACTCCCGCTCCGTGCGGAGGTTACCAAAGCGCGAGTACGGCGAGAAATCGAGCTTCTCGGTGGTGTTTACCATCTCGCCCTTGACCGCCTTCCAGCCGTTGATCTGCTTAGAGTTGGTGAGCTTCCAACCGTCGAGATTGCGTCCGTTGAAAAGCCGGATGGGCTCGCCGAATGACACCTTGCTCAAGTCCGGCTTCGGGGGTATTGGCGGCATACGCTTGCCGGCGAACGGCGCCAGCTCAATCACCCCGCCACTAACGTGTCGGTGCTGGGCCAGCTTAAGAGCGTCACCATCCACCTTCGCCGTGTAGCGCACGGCCACGCGTTCGCCCGTCGGCGGCCCGCCGTTAAACTCCGGTTTGCCTGCGCGTATTTTCCGCGTGAAAAAAAGTTTCCCATCCTCAACTACAATATCTGTGAGTGCCCTGCCCCCACCCACAGCCCAGTATTCGCCCTTCAGTTTCCCATCGGACAAAGAAAGCGTCATCCAGCCAGCCGTGCCATCGGGCTGTTTTAGGGCCCAATTGCCGAGAAAATGGTGGGCTGACGCTGATGTCTCTTTCCGGCCTAACGGGTTTTCATACCAAACAACGTTGTTACTTGTGTGCCCCGCTATAAGCACGTCTAGGTCCCCATCGGAATCCATGTCGATGGTGCGGGTGTCATAAGAACCCTGATTCCGATCAATAATGTGCTTCGTGAATAGGCCTTTGCTGTTGTTTTCATACCAAGCGGCGACACCCACGGGATCCTTACTACAAGTAATGGCATCCAGATCCCCGTCATTATCTAGATCAGCTAGATCAAGGGAGTGTGGAGCTAGAATCTCGGGATCGATTTCAATGAGATTAAAGCCCGGTCCCTTGAACCAAAGCACGCCGCGGCCATGACCGCGTGTAGCGAAATAGTCGACGTGACCGTCAGCGTTCAGATCGGCTGGCATGATGTTAGTAGCACCCGGTTGGTTGTCAGCGAGTATATGTTTTTTCCATGGAAGTTTGCCATCCTTGGACTGTTCCCACCAAGCGAACCATTGGCCGCCAGGAAACTTATCACCGCCCTTCGCCGCACAACTAATATCAGGCAGACCATCACCGTTGACGTCGCCGAAGCCGGTATAGTGAGAACCGCCTGGAGCATCACCTTTGGCAAAGACATGCCGTATCCATTTATTGGAAGAGCGAGGATTTTTTGGCACCTCCAACCACACTAGTGAGTTGGGAATTGAGGTCTGTTGAGCCGCTCGACCAGAGTTAGCAATCAGGTCTAGCTTACCGTCGCGATTCACATCGCCAGTGATCAAGCAGTGTGTGCCTAGGATTTCGTCATCGACCGTGCGATATTTCCAGGCTCCTGCCAATGGGTTAGCAGGGCATTCCAGCCAAAAAACAGTATTGTTAGATCCAATAAAATCTTGGTCACCATCACCATCAACATCCAAAAGGCAACTATGGATGCAAGCAGTGCGCGGTTTGTTACGGGAAAGGCCAGGGCGAAATTCGTGCAGAGTGTGCGACTTCCAATCTGGCGAGAGTAAGAGCACGACCTTGCCGTCCAGAGAGGCGATGACGTCATTTTTCCCGTCCGAATTCCAATCAGCCGCAACCGCAGAGTTGACCATCCCCCGTTGAGCTTCCACAACAAGATGCTTTTTCCATTCCGCTTGAACCCACATGGGTATAAGCAAAAAAAGAAAAAAAAGTTTGTGCATATTGATTAATGGGAGGTTTAACGGCGGGAGAAAAGCTCACTTGTAATAACCATATGAATCAAGTCTCGAAATCCATTCCCTTCAGATATGGACTTTTCGACAATTTGATTAATCACTTTATAATCACGGTAATCAGGTTCACGACCTGTCGCGTGCAAGAAAAGTTTACAAGTGAGGTTTCGTGTTAACTGAACCCTACGAGAGACGAGTAATTCTCGGAGCTCTACCTCATTTCGCACATGCTCGCCAGAGGGCAATTTACCAGAGCCATCTATGCGCCTGCCTTTCCCTGTACCACGCTCCTTGTTGGCCGGGTAATGTTCACGCAGACCGCCGATTGGATCGAAAAACTCGAGAGCAAATCCCCATGGATCAATCTTGTCGTGACAGTCCGCGCAAGCGGCAACGTGACGATGCTTAGTCAATTGCTCGCGAATAGTGACCGCACCGCGAGTGTCCGGTTCAATTGGAGGCACATCTGGTGGCGGCGGGGAGGGAGGCGTACCCAAAAGGCTCTCTAATACCCATACACCCCGGGTTACCGGGGATGTCTCTACGCCATTTGCCGTGGCGGTCAGCACACTGGCGTGCCCCAATAATCCTCCCCGACGAGCTTTGGGGGGAAACTGAACCTTTGTAAAGTTCTCCCCGGCTACGCCATTCACTCCATAGTGTCGTGCAAGAGCGCCGTTAAGAAAACTGTAAGGGGCATCAACAAACTTCGAAATTGGATGATTCTCTTGGAGCAGATGACTAACAAAATAGTAAGTTTCATTTTTCATAGCACTCTCTAGTCGATCACTGAAGTAGGCTGGAAATTGCTTAGTACCGGGAGGCATGGAACCGATTTTATCTAGCCGTAGCCACGCATCTGAGAATCGCTTAATAAAAGCTTTCGAGCGATCATCCTTTAACAGCCGTTCTATTTCAGAATTTAGGATTTTCGACTGACTCAAAGTGCCTTTGGAGGCCAAGTTTAACAAACGCTCATCCGGGGTTGAGCACCATAAAGTGTAGGACAATCTGGTTGCTAACTGAAATTCATCTAGTTGCTTTCCTCCATCCTCCCCCCCTTCATCTAAAAATAGAAAGCGGGGTGAAGTAAGCATTGCGGTTAGGGCTTGTTTCAACGCCTCATCTGCAGCCACACCCTTAGCTGTTTGATCTTTGAAATAATCAATATACTGCGTGATTTCCTCTAATTTTACGGGATTCCGGAAAGCTTTACTGGCAAATTTAAGCAAGACCTGCTCGACATTTAAGTTACTGGCATTGGTTTCAGTACCAGCGATCCCCTGATGACTTAAAGGTGGCCATTGATCATGAAAAGGCCCTTCAATGGACATCTCAAAAATACGAATACGAGGTCCTTTATATAAATCGGAAATCCATACCTTTTGGACTAATGCATCCTTTGGGACAGGCAAACCGGCCTCCTTGAGGCGGTCAACCTCATAAGGCGTCTTCCGTTTAGCTTCAGGATAATATCGTTGAATTATCTTTTGCAGTGGCCCCTTTGTGGCACCAATACCGTTAATCCAATGGACGAACGGACTAGAACCCGCAGGCATCCAAACGGTAGCTTCATAAGTCTGAGGTTTATTATCGGCTAAATCAAAGACCTCAACTAGCACCCTGCCCTCCGATGTGCGCTTCGCTAAATAAGAAAGTCCGGGAACATGCCATAACCCCATCTGTAAAGGTTGCGTGAGATCAGCCGGTATCAGTTCCGGTGCGTAAGGATGGTTACGCCCAACTGCGGTCGCTTTCACTGAAATACGGTAAAGTCCATCTTTTGGAACACCTCGGGCTGCAAATTCTTTGGGGTAGGTAGGCCCGCTTTCAGAGGGTTTACCATGACCGATGTCTAAGTGTTTACCATCTGCTGATATCACTCGATAACGAACCGTGCCGACGTTTTTCTTTTCGTGTGGTAAATCCTTGGGCTTAAAAATCCATTTTTGTACATCAGGTTTTTGCTGACCAAACACTAAGGCTCTATCAAGATAAGTTCTCGCCGCCTTTATGTAATGTTGAAGCTGCACATCTGAAAGGGCCTGCGCAGGACCGTAATTTGAAAACCCATGGGATTTCAAATCGGCTGGAAAAAATCTTGTGGCGTCGGCGGCTTTTGTATCCACACCTAACAAGTCCCTCATGGTATAATTGTATTCATAACGCGTGAGTCGTCTCATTATTGTGGCGTAGGGAACCTTACCCGCTTCCATCGTTTTTAAATAATCGCTAAGGATAGCGACGATCTCACGCCTCTCGTTATTTGAAGGCTGAGCAATACTGTTTTTACGAGGCGGCATTTCCCCAAGGTTGAGTTGATCAAGAACTTCTTTGAGCGTTTCATGATGCCCTTTGGAGGTGCGACTGGTAATTAATGACTCAAAATTACGATCGCCTTTTTCGCTATCCGCATTGTGGCAATCAATACAATATCGTTTTATAAATACAGGAACAGAAGGGGGAATAGCTTCAGCTTTAGCAGTTACGAGCCCAGACCAGAAAACAGCAACTACTAGGGTAAAGCTATGAATACTCATACTGTTTCCAAGCCGGTCAAAGTGCCGCTTGAGCGGTTGAAAGTATCTGTATCCAAACCGAAACGCTGAAGCATGGAGAGAAATAAGTTAGAAGCAGGCGTTTTACCCGGCTCGAAACGCATATGATTTCCGTGTTTAAAACCACCCCCTGCCAGTAATAAAGGTAAGTTTTTGTTACTATGCGAACTGGCGTTACCCATTCCGCTACCGAGTAGAGCCATAGTGTTATCTAAAAGATTTTTACCATTGGGTTCTTTAATTGCCGTTAGTTTATCGAGGAACAATCCAAACTGCTTGGTGTGAAATCTTTCGATAATGGAAAGTTCTTTAATGTAGCTGTCAACTTTGCCGTGGTGAGTCAATTGATGATAACCCCGTGTAACAGGAAACCCACCCGAGTTTGGCCCCAAATCTGAAAACTCCAGTGAAATCACCCGGGTGGAGTCAGTTTGCAAAGCCAATGTCGCCAGGTCGTAATAGAGTGGTACTCGATCCACGAAATCCATCTCGTTCGGTTCATTCGGAAGGGAGTAGCTAACTTTTGGTTTAGGTCGATCCAACCAAGCGGCTGACTGGGTTAGCCTCTTTTCAAGGGAACGTATAGAGGTGAAGTATTGATCAATTTTCTCGCGGTCTTCAATCCCAACACGCTTTTTTAGCAGTCTTGCATCGGACTCAACCAAATCGAGGATGCTAATCTGTTGTTGATTAGCCTTTTTAAGAGAACTTAATTCACCTTGCCCCGTTGGCTGAAAAAGCATCGCAAAAATTTTGCGTAAATCACGTATCGGAGGGATGGCAACTCCTGCAGAGTTCCATGATAGAATACTTCCCCCCTCACTGCCTGAAGTTAGTTGCATTGATGGATATCGAGTAGAAGCCCCCACGTGAGAGGCGGCTTTTTGATCCACTGAAATATTCTTCTCAGGCAATCCACGAGAATTTTTAGATAAAACACCCGAGAGAAAAGCGTGAACCCCTTGGTGCCCCCCAACTCCCTCAACTCCATGATCCAATCCGGAGAAAATTGTGAAGTTTTGGCGATGCCTCTCAAGCTGCTGAATTAGCTCCGGTGCAACATAGTTTGCACCTTCCTCTTTTGGGAAAAATAAATGTGGAACAAATCCAAAGTTAGTCCCAACGCAAACCATACGGGTTGGAACATCTTTACCCTTAAAATTATCCGCCATTAGGTTTAAGTGCGGCAGGGCTAACAACACGCCACCCGTCCCACGAAGAAAAGTGCGCCGGTTAATTGATTTTGTATTCACGCAATTAGTTCCTTAATTACTTCACCACCGAATTGGCTGAGCTGCTTGTAGCGACCGGCATGAAAATAGGTAAGCTTGTTATCATCAAGTCCAAGAAGATGTAATAATGTAACGTGCAGGTCCCGAATAGGATGAGCGACTTCGACGGCCTTAGCTCCTATTTCGTCGGTTGCACCAACAATGGCACCCTTTTTAACTCCGCCGCCAGCCATTAACATGGTCATAGCATCCGCATTGTGACCTCTACCAAGAGAATAGACGCCCCCGCGTTTGTTGTTGTCCGGCGTGCGGCCAAATTCGCCGGTCCAAATCACAAGCGTGTCGTCGAGCATGCCGCGGTCCTTGAGGTCCTTGATCAGTGCGGTCATCGGCTGGTCCACCGACCGGATGCGCGAGCTGTGGCCGCGCTCGAGATAATCGTGACTATCCCAGCCGCCGGAGAAAATCTGCACAAACCGTACGCCCTTTTCCACGAGGCGACGGGCCATCAGACATTGCCGACCGAACTCAGCGGTCTCCTTACGTTCCATGCCGTAGGCTTTGCGAACATGCTCGGGCTCGCCCTGCAGATCGATGACTCCCGGCACCTCCGCCTGCATGCGGAAAGCCAGTTCGTAGCTTTCCATGCGGGTGGCGAGGTCGGCGTGGCCGGGATGCTTGGCGGCGTGGCGTTGGTTGAGAAACGCGAGTTCGTCCAGAGCGGCGCGCTGATGTTCCCGCGTCTTATGCGTCGGCGCGTGCAGATCAAGAATGGGCGATCCTGTCGGGCGCAGACGCGTACCCTGAAAGTGCCCGGGCAAAAAGCCGTTGCTCCAGTTACGCGAACCGCCCTGCGGTAAGGCCAGCTCGGTCATCACCACATAGCCGGGAAGATTTTGATTGATCGAACCCAGCCCGTAATTCACCCAGGCGCCCAGCGCAGGATCAGCACCCAGCCGACTGCCAGTGTTCATGTGAAACAACGCCTCGGGATGATTCAGCGACTCGGCTGTGCATCCGCGGTAGTTACACAATTCATCAGCCACCTCCGGCAGATGCTGCCATTGATCACTCATCTCCAGCCCCGCCTGCCCCACCTTGCGCGACCTAAACGGGCTGCCCACATAGAATTTGAAACCGGTCTCCAGCCCGCGCGTGCTCTTGCTCTCCGTCTTATGCAGCGCATCGAGCTTCGGCTTGGGATCAAATGTATCTACCTGACTCGGCCCGCCTTCCATGAAGAGCATGATTACGTTTTTCGCCTTAGGCGCATGCATCGGTTGTCTAGGCGTCAATGGACCCGCCGTTTCCTTGGCGAGCAGATCGGTCATGGCCAGGGCCCCCAATGAGGAGCCCAATCCATACAAAAAATCGCGGCGATGCAGATTTGGAATGTTCATCAGTAAATATACACGAATTCGTTCGAGTTGAACAAAAGTAAGCACAGGTCGGCTAATGCGCGAGTCCTCGCACTCACATCAGCCGGTTTTCGGTCACGGACGTAATCTTCAAACACCGGCAGAATCTCCTCGTACTCAAAGGGTTGCCCTGTGAGTTCCTCGACGAGTGAACGAGTGATGGCGGTGGGATATTCGACAGCCGACGGCTCGTGATTCGCGTGATAAGCTCGCATCTTGTTGACGTATTGCTTAAGCCGCTCCCACTCAACCTTGTCCGGCACACGACCGTAGGCGAGTTGCACGGCGCGTTTCACCTGCAGGTGCAGCGTGTCGAATTCCTTCTCTGCGCGGAGAGCTAGAGCGATGGCGCGATCGCTCATCACGTCACTATTCAGCAAAGTGAAAACCTGTGGGGTGACAGTTTCCGCCACACGCGCCTCGCAGGAGTCGTTGGGGTTGGGTTGATTGAATGTCTCGAGAAACGGATCGGCTTGGCCGCGCACGCGATAAGCATAAATGGTTCTTCGATTGCGCTCAGCGGGCGTGCGCGAGGGCTGGTACGCGGGTGAGAGAGAAAACTGAATCATACGCGGTTGCAGGGCGACTTCCATGTTGATCTCCGGCATTACCGGCAAGCCGCCAAGAGCCGGATTCAACTCGCCGGTGGCCTTGAGCAAGCTGTCGCGCAATTCCTCGGCGGATAGACGGCGCGGCGCGCGGAAGGCGAATAGATGATTGTCCGGATCGGCTTCAGCCAATTTAGCCGCCTGCGGGTGCGCGCCAGATTGGCGATAGGTTACCGACTCCATGATCAGCCGGTGTAGTCGTTTGAATTTCCAGCCGTGCTGGACGAAATCCGCTGCTAACCAGTCGAGCAATTCCGGATGTGTCGGCTTGCCGCCCTTAGCACCAAGGTTGTTCGGGTTGGCGGCCAGCGGTTGGCCAAAGTGTTGCTGCCAAACACGGTTAACGATGGAACGAGCCGTCAACGGATTCCCCGGATCCGCAATCCACCGCGCCAATGCCAGACGCCGACCATCCAGCGGATCTTTGATCTGGTACGGATCGCTCGCCTTGGCACCCGGCACCGGCACGCCCAGGGCGCTGAGCACACCGGGCGTCACTGCCGCGCCAGGAGCTTCTAGCGAGCCACCGCTAAGGATGCGGCTATCCGGCCGCCATTGGTTATTAGCGCGCGCGTTCATGCGCAGCTTACGGGCGTTCAGAAAATTTGGCACAGGCCCGTTGTACACGGATTGCGCCAGCGGTTGGTAACGCTCTAGGCGTCGTTCCCAAATCCACTCGTCCTGCCGGCGCACCTTCTTTCGGCCCTGCTCCTCGGAAGAAAGGCCCACGAGCCGAGGCGGCTTTTCCTCATCGGGCAATTTCTGCCGTGCCTTTTCATCGAGATACTTCGTGCCAGCCTTCGCAAACCACGCGCGCGCGGCGGACTCCTGCTTGTTGTAAAGCGCATTGTGTTTGTCCGTGGCAAACGCCAGTAGCTTCCGCGTGGCCGTCTCACCTTCCTTTAAGCCGACGCGGTTTTCCTGGTCGAGAAAAGGCGTGGGCCGCTCGGCCAGTTGCGTGGGCTCGAACACCGCGTACATGCGGTAGTAATCGCGGGTGGGCAACGGATCAAACTTGTGGTCGTGGCACTTGAAACAGCGCATCGTGGTGCTGAGAAACGTCTCGCCCACGGCATTGACCACATCATCCAGATAAAGCTGCCGCGCCTGTGGTTTCTTCACCATCGCCGGATCCCACGGGCCCATGCGCAGAAACGAACTGGCCACCAGTTGCTCAGCCTCGCGGGCGTTGTACTGCTTTCCGTTCTGACGCGCGTTTTGAAACTGATTCCAGTCACTGATGCGTTGGCGCAGCGAGGTATCGGCCAGTTCGTCACCGGCGATCTGCTCAATCACAAACTGATCGTACGGCTTGTCTTCGTTGAAGGCACGGATGACATAGTCACGGTAGCGCCACATGTTGGAGCGCTCGTAGTCGTTGGAGTAACCTCCCGTGTCGGCGTAACGGGCGACATCCAGCCAATGCTGTCCCCAACGCTCGCCGTAATGCGGACTGGCCAGCAGCTCAGTAATAAGCGCACTCCATGCTTGGGCAGGATCCTTGTCCCACGCCAGGCGGAATTGAAAAATCTCATATGGCGTTGGCGGCAATCCGGTGAGATCATAATACGCGCGTTTCACCAACGTGCGAAAATCCGCTTGCGGCGCCGCTGCAAATCCCGCCGCCTTCAGCTTGCGCCCGATGAATGCATCCACCGGATTCGCCGCAGTCTTCGGCACGGGCGGCTTACTTAGTGGCTGGAACGCCCAGACATCCTCCGGGCGGTAACGCCGATAAGTCCAATCCTCTGACGACCCACCACTAGTTTTCACCAGCACGCCCTCGGCGGTCACCGGCTTGGCCCGCTCCTCGACGATGAAGCGCGCTTGCGTCTGGGCATCCGGCCACGGGGCACCCAGTTCGATCCAGCGCTTTAGTGCGGCCAACTGGCCCGCGGTCAGCTTGTCATTTTCTTTCGGCGGCATCGCCGACCAATCATCTTCATGGGCGCGCGTGGCCGCCAGGTACAACGGGCTCGCCATCGGTTTGCCCGGCACAACCGAGACCTCTTCGCTTTCGCCGCCCCGTAACATCGCAGCGCGCGAGGTCAGATCCAAATCCCCCTTTAGCTTCTTCCCCTCCTCGCCATGGCACGCCAGGCACTTGGCGCTAAAGATTCCACGCACTTTCAAAGCAAACAGGCGTTCGCCTTCGTGATCGGCGGCCATGGTTTGCGTTATGAAACACACGAAAATGGCGAAAAATAATCGCATGTCAGATGATGTTGGCGTTGATCGCTAGTTGCGCGGATTTCAAATCGCGTTGTTTCACTGCCTCCAAAATGGCTTCGTGCTCCGAAATGATTTGGTCGAAGCGATCAATGCGCGAGTAATCCATAAGCAGTCGCGACGTGATACTTTGCCAAATGGCCTCCAGTTCGCTTGAGGCACTGCGCACAAGATACCGGTGCATCGCCAAGTCGCAATCGGCAATCGAGCTAAGATCGCCACTATCGCAAGCACGCGTGAGTTCAGCGAGAATACCCGCGAGCTGTTCGTCATCCGTGGGCGTCAATTGATCGATACATTGGCTGAGGCAAAAGCTCTCCATCTCGCGGCGCATCGCCTGCAAAAACTGCCGCTCAGCCTCTGCGGGCGGCGTGTTAACACGGACGCCTTTGTTCGGACGATACACCAACACGCCTTCCCGGGACAGTTCCTGAAGCGCATCACGGATTGGCCCGCGGCTCACACCGAACCGTTCGGCCAATGCCTGCTCCCGCACCGGCGCATGATTGGTCCAAGCCCCGGCCAATACTTCGGCCCGAAGGGTATCCACAATCTGCTCCCGCATCGACCTCACCGAATGTTCCGCAAGCTGCATGAGCCCAATTCTACAGCCACCCACATGCGCGTCAAACGGATTGTTAACAATTTACAATCAACTCCCTACTTCAGCACTTTCAACTGCAAGTCTCTGAATTGCACGATCATACCGGGGTCGTGGAGTTGTAGCTGAATCATGCCGCTCTGGAGGCGTTTGGCTTGAGGGAGGTGCTCGGTAAATTCACTAGAGAGTTTGCCGTTGATGAAGAGCTGGAACCGATTGCCCTCGACGATGATGTGGACATGGTTCCAATCGCCCTTACGGATGTCTACGGCGGTGAGAGCGTTTTTGATGGGGGTGATGGTGGGCTGATCATTCTCGGCGATCACCAAGCGATCGCCGCGGAAGCAACGATGCTCGCGCCGACCGGGTGTGTGGAAGTCCCACGCGCCCATTACGTTTTTGCCAATGCCAAGATGGCCGAAGTCCGCGTGGTAGCTCTGGAAATCGCGACGGTGCGTCTTATCCGGTATCGCACGGATATTTATGCCGCTGTTACCCTTGCCGGGAAAGCGATAGCTGAACTTCAGCTCTAGATCGGCGACGTTCTTGTTCGCCGCGTAGGTGAGATAACCACGCCCCTTATCGCCATTTCCCACGATCATGCCGTCCTGCACCGTCCACGCCGGCGCGATCTCGGCTGGAGTCGCCTCCCAGCCCTTGAGAGTTTCACCATCGAACATGGGAACGAAGTCGTTCTTTGTCGCTCCCTCCACATAGGCGATTCCAGGGAAAAGCAGCAAAGCGGTAAAAAAAATTTTCATGACAAACTGATCTCCGCCGATTCAACCGGCGTACTGCGGTCTACGCAATCAATTCCTTGATCAGCTCGCCGCCGGTTTGGCTGAGTTGCTTGAAGCGGCCGCCGTGGAAGTAGGTGAGCTTGTTATCGTCCAGGCCGAGTAGGCGCAGAAGGGTGATGTGAAAATCGCGAATAGGATGAACGACCTCCGCGGCGGTGTCGCCAATCTCATCAGTGGCCCCGATGATGTGGCCCTTTTTCACGCCGCCGCCGGCGAGGAAAATGGGCATGGCGTTTTTGTTATGATCACGACCAAGCCGTTCGCCGCCGCCGCGCTTGCCGTTGTCCGGCGTGCGACCGAATTCGCCACACCAGACGACAAGCGTATCGTCGAGCATACCGCGTTGCTTGAGATCCTTTAACAGGGCCGCGATAGGTTGATCGACCGAGCGGATACGTTCGCTGTGAGATTTACCTAGATAATCATGCGAATCCCAACCAGCGGTGTAGGCCTGTACAAAACGCACGCCGCGCTCGAGCAAGCGCCGCGCCAGCAACAGACGTTGGCCGAAATCCTTGGTGCGGTCATCATTCAGTCCGTACGCGGCGCGGGTGGCTTCCTTTTCCTGACCGAGATCAAGAATGCCGGGCACCTTCATCTGCATGCGGTAGGCCAATTCATAGCTGTCCATGCGTGCGGCCAAATCGGCATGGCCGGCGCGCTGGGCGGCGTGTTGTCTATTGAGCCGGGCTAGCAAGTCGAGATTACTCCGCTGCTGCGCGCGCGTGACCCCTTTCGGCGGATGAAGATCGAGAATCGGCGAACCCTTCGCACGCAAGGTGGTGCCCTGATAATGAGGCGGCAAATAGCCATTGGACCAATTGGCCGCGCCGCCCTGCGGATAAGCCACTTCGGGCAACACCACGAAGCCCGGCAAATCCTGATTCTCTGAGCCCAGCCCATACGTCACCCACGAGCCAATCGCCGGATCACCGCCGAAACGGTTGCCGGTGTTCATGTGATAGTTGGCCGTGGGATGATTGATCGATTCGGCCTGACACCCACGATACACGCACAACTCATCGGCCACATCCGCGAGGTGCTCCCAATGCTCGCAAAGATCCATACCGCTCTGGCCCGCCTGACGGAAGCCAAACGGGCTTTGCACGTAATAGCGCTCACCCGAGCCCATCGCGGAGAGAAACTTGCTCTGCCGCTGAAACTTTTTCAGGTGCATCTCCTTGAGCTTTGGCTTGGGATCAAAGGTATCGATATGGCTCCGGCCACC
>CAJWMQ010000065.1 GCA_913042895.1 uncultured Verrucomicrobiales bacterium
CAAGGAATACGAATTCGTTTTCGAAATGGACGGCGACTTCTCGCATGATCCGAAAGATATCCCGCGCTTTCTCGAGACGGCCGAGGGCGCTGACCTCGTGTTGGGCACACGCTACCAGGGCGGCATTCGAGTCATCAACTGGCCGCTCACCCGGCTCATCCTCAGCCTCGGCGCGGCCAAGTACGTGCAATGGATCACCGGCATGCCCTTCAGCGATCCCACCGGCGGCTTCAAGTGCTTTCGGCGCGCGGCGCTGGAGTCCATCGATCTCGGGCAGGTTCGGTCCAACGGCTACAGTTTTCAAATCGAGCTCACCCACAAAATCTGGCGGCAAGGGCTGCGCATCGGCGAGGTGCCGATCGTGTTTACCGAGCGCATGGAAGGCCAATCCAAGATGTCCGGCAACATCGTTTGGGAAGCCATCTGGATGGTGTGGCAGTTGCTCTTCCAAAACGGCCTGCGACGCTGGCCACGCAAGAAATCATCATGAATAACATTCGGGTAGGAATCGTGGGAACCGGCTTCATGGCCGTAGCGCATTTGCGCGCATACGAGGCGGTGGACGGCATTGAAATCGGCGCGTTGTGCAATCCCAGCGGCCGCAATCTGGACGGCGATTTTTCGGACGTGCACGGCAACGTCGGCAGCGACGAACCGGTGAAGCTCGACATGACGAATGTCGCCGCCTACCGCAGCCTGGACGAACTGCTCGCCGACGAATCCATTGACCTCATTGACATCACCACGCCGACCTTTCTCCATCACGAACAGGCCCTCGCCGCCTTGGCCAGCGGCAAGCATGTCCTGTGCGAAAAACCCGTAGCCCGCACCAGCGCACAAGCTCGGGAAATCGCCGAAGCCGCCGCGACCGCCGAAGGCTTTTTCATGCCTGCCATGTGCCTGCGGTTTTGGCCCGAGTGGAAATGGGTGAAGGACGCCATCGACGAGGGCCGCTATGGTCGGCCATTGAGCGCACGATTCCGCCGCGTAGCCGAGGCACCCGCCTGGAGTCAGAACAGTTTTCTGGATGGCGAGAAATCTGGTGGCGGACTGCTTGATCTACACATTCACGACGCCGATTTTACCGCCTTTTGTTTCGGCCGCCCCACGCACATCTACGCGCAGGGCCACACCAAGGTCAGCGGCGAGATCGACCATGTCCTCGCGCAATACACCGTGCCCTGCGGCGCCGCCGTCTCCGCCGAAGGCAGTTGGGCCATGGCCAAGGGTTTCGGCTTTAACATGGCTTACACCGTGAATTTTGAGAACGCGACCGTGGACTACGACCTCGCGCGAGGCGACGACGCCCTGAAGCTCTTCGAGCCGAATCAGGAACCGCAGGTGCTCAAGCTGGATGCCGGTGATGGCTACACTGGCCAAGTCACACACCTCGTCAAATCCCTCCAATCCGACACCGCGCCCAGTATCGTCACCGCCCAAGATGGACTGACCTCCATTGAACTCTGCGAAGCCGCCAAGCGCTCCATCGAAGCCGGCGAGCGCGTGACGGTTTAGCGCTGCACGCGCGCGCCGCCGCCGCCCATAAGGCGTTCCACCTCGCCCTTGGTGGCCATGGAGGTATCGCCCGGTGTGGTCATGGCCAAGGCGCCGTGCGCCGCGCCATATTCCACCGCCTGCGCCGGATCGCCGGTGGCAATGAAGCCATAGATCAGGCCGCTGGCAAAACTATCGCCGCCGCCCACACGATCGAAGATCTCCATTTCCTTGCGATTGGTTGCCTCATAAAAATTTCCATCGGCCCAGCAAATCGCCCCCCAGTCATTCACCGTAGCGCTCTTCACTGCGCGTAAGGTAGTGGCGGTCACCTTGAAGTTCGGGAACGCCGCCACCGCGGTGTTGATCATATTCTTAAAGGCATCGATCTCAATGTTGGAAATATTCTCATCCACGCCCTCCACCTCGAAGCCGAGGCACGCGGTGAAATCCTCCTCATTGCCGATCATCACATCCACGTACTTAGCGATCTCGCGATTGACCTCCTGCGCCTTCGCCTGTCCGCCGATGCTGTCCCAAAGGCTCGGACGATAGTTGAGATCATAGGACACAATCGTGCCGTGTTTCTTGGCCACCTTCACCGCCTCGATGACCACCTCCGGCGTGCTGTCGCTCAGCGCCGCGTAAATGCCGCCGGTATGGAACCAACGCACGCCGTCCTCGCCAAAAATCTTTTCCCAATCAATATCACCCTGCTTGATCTGACTGGCGGCCGTGTTGCCGCGATCGGGCACGCCTTTCGCGCCGCGAATGCCAAATCCGCGCTCGGTGAAGTTCAGCCCGTTGCGCACCGTGCGTCCGATGCCGTCGTAATCGCGCCACTGAATGTAATCCACATCCACGCCGCCCTGCATAATGAAATCCTCTACCAAACGGCCAACTTCATTGTCCGCAAACGCCGTCACCACCCCGGTCTTGAGACCAAAACAACGGCGCAAGCCGCGCGCCACATTGTATTCGCCGCCGCCTTCCCACACATCGAACTGGCGGGCCGTACGCACCCGGCCATCACCGGGATCCAGACGCAGCATAATTTCCCCCAGCGCAATCATATCGTACCGGCACTGGTCGGAGGACTTGATCTCAAGAACGGACATAGGCCGCGCAGGGTGTGAAAAACTGCCCATAAAAACAATCTTTTTTGCCCGCACCCGACTTGACGCCCCCTTTCTGCCCAACCACACTCCGCCCATGAAAACTGCCTTCGCTCTGGCGACCGTACTGCTGGCCCTCCACCTCCAGGCCAACGATTGGCCGCAATTCCGAGGACCCGGCGCCCAAGGCCACGCCAACGCCAAGTTGCCCGTCGACATAAGCGCCACCAGCGATCATCTGAAGTGGAAAGCCCCCGTCCCCGGCAGCGGCTGGAGTTCGCCCGTGATTTTGGACGGCAAAATCTACCTCACCAGCGCCATCGAAAAAGGCGAAGGCCTTTCGCTCAACGCCCTTTGCCTCCGTGCCGAAAACGGCAAGCTGCTCTGGAACACCCCGATCTTCGCCGTGGACTCCGCCCCGCGCATGCATCGCAAGAACAGCCAAGCCAGCCCCACCCCGATCGTGGATGGCCAACAGGTGTACGTGCACTTCGGCCACATGGGCACCGCGGCCCTCAGTCTCGATGGCAAGGTCGCCTGGAAAAATGACACCATCAAGTACCCGCCCGTGCACGGCAACGGCGGCACGCCCGCCTTGGCGGACAACAAACTCATCTTCAGCTGCGACGGCGCCCGTGATCCCTTTGTCATCGCCTTGCACACCAAGGACGGCTCCCAAGCCTGGAGGGTCAATCGCAGCATCGACGCCAAACGGAAATTTTCATTTTCCACACCGCTCGTGCTTCAAACCACCACCAGCACGCAAGTGATCCTGCCCGGCAGCGACATGATCGGCGCCTATGATCCGGCCAACGGCAAAGAAATTTGGCGCGCCACCTACGACGGCTATTCGGTGGTGCCCCGCCCGGTGGTTGGCCACGGTATGGTGTTCTTCAGCACCGGCTTTGATCGCGCGAAAGCCATGGCCGTGCAACTCGGCGGCAAAGGCGACGTGACCGAGACACACGTGAAATGGATTCTCCCCAAAGGTGCTCCGCACACGCCAAGCATGGTGCTCACTGGCAATGAGTTGTACATGGTATCCGACGGCGGTATTGCCAGTTGTGTGGATACCAAGAGCGGTGAAGTGCACTGGAGCGAACGCCTTGGGGGCGGCTGCTCAGCCTCGCCCATCCTTGCCAACGGCAAACTCTATCAGGTCAACGAAGCCGGCACGGTTTACGTGCTGGAAGCCGGCAAGGAGTTCAATCTCCTCTCCAAGAAGAGCTTAGGCGAACGCTCCCTCGCCTCGCCCGCCGTGGCCCAAGGTGCCCTGTACATTCGCACTGCCGGCCATTTGTGGCGGTTTGAATAGGCCCCGAGTTTACAGCTCCATGCTCTTGTAACTGTCGGCAATCTTCTCGATCGCCAACACAAAGGCCGCTGTGCGTAAGTCAACCACCGATTCGCGGGCGTTGTAGATGTTGCGGATGTTGTTGTACGCCTGACGCATGGTGTCATCCAATCCGGAGCGAACTAGATCCAGTTCGTCCGGTCCCGAGATCAATTTTTGTTTCACGGCATCGGACAACGTCTTGCCCGTAGCTTCCTCGATCGCCTCGACCAGCCCTTTGCTTTGCGCTTCTTCATAGCGCCGTTCCATTCGACCGAAACGGATGTGCGATAAATTCTTGATCCACTCGAAATAAGACACCGTCACACCACCAGCGTTTAGATAAGCGTCAGGAATAATAACCACACCCTTGTTGCGCAGAATTTCATCGGCCCCGTAAGTCACCGGACCATTGGCAGCCTCAGCGATGATTTTGGTTTGGATCCGATCCGCATTCCCCAAATGAATCTGACTCTCCAACGCCGCCGGCAAGAGAATGTCGCAGGACTTCTCCAACACCAACGGGCCATCCTCCACAAACTCTGCTCCGGGAAACCCCTTTACCGTGCCGGTTTCCATTCGATGTGCGTGCACCGCTTCGATATTCAATCCAGCATCATTGATGATCGCCCCGCCTCGCTCGATAATGGCCGTAACCAATACGCCATCTTCCTCGGTCAGGAATTTGGAAGCGTGGAAACCCACATTACCCAACCCCTGTACCACCATGCGTTTACCCTCCAAGCCGCCTTCTAGGCCGGCATGTTTCACATCATCCGGATGCCGAAAAAATTCACGCAAACCAAACTGTACCCCGCGCCCCGTGGCTTCAGTGCGCCCATGAATACCACCGTCCTCCACCGGCTTGCCAGTCACGCAGCCAAGACTGTTGATGTCCTGGGGGTTCAACTGCCGGTATTCATCGGCCATCCAGGCCATTTCACGCCCGCTCGTACCCATATCCGGCGCCGGCACATTCAGGCCGGGACTCACCAGACTGCGTTTGTTTAATTCCTGCGTAAAGCGGCGCGTGATTTTTTCCAATTCCTCTTCTGTGTAATCCTTCGGCCGCAAACACAACGCCCCCTTGGAGCCGCCGTACGGCACATCCACAATCGCGCACTTGTAGCTCATCAGTGCCGCCAGCGCCTCCACCTCCTGTTGATTAGCAAAATCCGCATACCGAATCCCGCCCTTTACCGGCAACCGGTGCTCACTGTGCACCGCACGCCAACCGGAAAACACTTTGTATTCGCCACGAATCTTCACACCAAACTTCACCTGATACACGGAATTGCAGGTACGAATTTGATCGGCCAGCCCGATCGGCAGATCCAACGTGGCCGCTGCCCGGTCGTACATGAGGTCTACATTTTCGCGAAAAGAAGGTTCATTGGAATTTTGCATGTCAAAGAGTTTTGGAGTATATTGATTCGGGCGCTCGTCTAATAAAAAGCTAACTCAGGCGCCCGCTAGGGTCTATTACAAAACCGGAGTTTTTTTACAATGCGCTCTCCACTCAAGCCATCGGACCAGCATCACCTTCGGGCGGCTGAAGGATGGCTGGAGTTGGGTTCACCGGATGAGGCCCGCTCGGAACTCGCCCACGTCTCCGCCGAGAACCTGGATCATCCGGACGTGCTTGAGGTGAGCTGGATGCTGTTTGCCCGTGAGAAGAATTGGAATGCCTGCGTGAAGACCGCCGACTTACTGGTGCAACAGGCGCCCGAACGTCCTGGAGGCTGGATCCATCGTTCATTTGCCTTGCATGAACTCGATCGAACTGAAGAAGCCTATTCCAAGTTAAACTCCGTTCGCCGGGTATTTTCGGATCAATGGATCATCCCGTACAATCTTGCCTGTTATCTTACTCAGCTCGATCGCATCAAGGAAGCCGCACGCGAATTGCATGCCGCCATGCAGATTGATGCCGGCGCGGTCAAGACTGCCGCCTCCACTGATCCAGATTTGGAACCGCTGCGCAAGTGCCTAGACGAAATGCGCCAATAACCCTGCGCCCAACGGTCGCTAAAACTTAGCCCCGGCAGCAATCCAGTCCATAATCTGTTGCACTTCCCCCTTTGAGATCATGGGCCCATTGGGCGGCATGGGTCGTCCGGCGCCCGGGGTAATGGCCAACACGAGCGGAGCCGTAGCTGGATTTCCTGGCTGATTCGGCGAGGTAAAGGCCCGCGTGGTGGTTGGGAATGAAAAGTCCAAATCCGCCTCCACCTTGTTGCTCTCCTTCGAATTATGGCACTCCATGCAACGGTACTTTCTGAAAATCCCCTCCACTTTGGAAAATGTCATTGCCTCACCCTTGGTCGGGGCATTTTCAACTGAACCGCCGTCACCCTGTTCTTTGTTTGCCGATGTGCCGACCGGCTTTTCGGATTCCTTTTCCCCACCCAAAAAATGCATCCCCGCGAAGGCACCGCCCGCCAAAACCACAACGCCGGCAGCAATACCGATCAAAAGTTTCTTGCGTTTGCCGCTGCCTCCCGATGCCACTACCCCCGTAACAACCGGCGATGGAACGGATTGTGCCAAAAACGCCACGCCGGGCACCTCGGTAAGGGGAATCCATTCAGGTAACCCTTCGTACCAAGCCTGATCCGAGGGCAGCAAACTACCATCGGCGAGATACGCATTAATCTCCTCCAGGGTGTAAGGTCCAAACTGTTGGCCATCGCGAAGGATATGAATCATGAGAACACCTAAAACTGCGCGCCGGCCGCGATCCAATCCTTGACCTTCTGCACGTCAGTCGCAGGCAGCATATCTCCCTTACCCTCCGGCGGCATCGGGTCGGAGGGGTCGGTGAGACGAACAATTAATTCACTACCATCCGGATCGCCAGCCGTGATGGCCTCTTGCACCGAAGCGGAATCAGTCAGATCAAAACTTCCTTTCGCACTGTCTCCCTCGTGGCAGTCGTAACAAGTGCTTCTTTTGAAAATAGGCTCCACGATTGCAGCGAAATTCTGTCCGCCACCGGAAGCCCCGCCGCCATTGCTACCGCCGCCTTCGGCCGTTTCATCATCCTTCAAAAAACCGGGGTACACAAACAACAACACTCCGGCAATCGCCGCCACGCCCGCCACGCTGCCGCCGATAATAAGAAACTTCTTTTTCCTCGCGCCACCAACCGCTTCTGCCGCCACGCCAGCCTCAGCAGCAGCCACCTGCGGGTTTGCTACCGCCATGGGATCGGCGGCCGCGACTGCCGGAGCTGCTAGGACCGGAGCAGCGCCATGCACCACACCAGGAACCTCGGTGATAGGCATCCAATTGGCCGCTCCCTCGTACCAAGCCTGATCGGTGGGCAGCAGGGCACCTTGCGCCAAGTAAGTGTTGATATCCTCAATGGTGTAGGGGCCAAACTGCTGGCCATCTCGCATTACATGGATCATGACAACGCCATGAGAGAACATCAACCTGTGCGCCTTCGCAAGCCAGATTGGTTAACCATACGGGTCTAGAGCGGGAAAAACTTAAGAATCAAGGGCACCGACCCTATCACGATCAATATCTCCAAAGGCAATCCCATACGCCAGTAATCGCCAAACCGATATCCGCCCGGACCGAGGATTAGCGCGTTACATTGGTGACCGATCGGCGTCAAGAATGCGCAGGATGCCCCGACGGCCACGGCCATGAGGAATGGGTCCGGACTCACCCCCATTTGCAGGGCGATGCCTACACCAATGGGTGCCATGATCAGGGCGGTGGCGGCGTTGTTGATCACATCCGACAAGCACATGGTCACCACCATCAACAATGCCACAATGCTCCAGACTGGCATGCTTTCGGTGAGGTTGTTTACGGCGGTGGCAATTTCGCCGGTTAACCCGGTGGACTGCAAGGCGCCGCTCACAGGAATCATGGCGCCCAACAGCACGATCACGGGCCAATCAATTTCCCGATACAAATCGCGCAACGGAAGGATTCCTAAAAACACATACGCCAGAATTGCGCCAAGAAAGGACAGTGTGGTGGGCATGATCTTGAACATGCTCAAAAGAATCGCAGCAACAAAGATCGCCACGGCGATTGTAATCTTGGAAAAGATCCCCACCCGCACCTCGCGCTCGGCCAGAGGCAAGAGATGCAGACTGGCCGCATGTTCCTCGATATTATCCTGCGCACCCTGTAGCAGCAGCACGTCGCCCACACGAAACTCCACATCACCCAAGCGTTTTTGAATGGGCTGTCCCTGTCGCGCCACGGCCATCAAGACAACCGAGTTCGATGTACGTGATCGTAGAAACGCCCGGGAACGGCCTACCAATTGGGAGTTGGGCGTCACCACCACCTCGGTGAAATTGACATCCTCTCCCTCGATGCTGTCGATCCGCGAGCGGAGTTCCTTTTCCAATCGCAACCCGGATTGATCCATGATCGCCTTAAGATCCACTGGATCCACCTTTACCAAATAACGGCTCCCGGACCGCACCAGATTATTGCGATTGGGCGTCACCACTTTGCCGTCCTTTTTGATGAACCCAAAAATCATCATCTTTTCGCCCGTGTCCTTTTCCACCTCGCCCAAAGTCATCCCAATAAACGAACATTCCTCTGGAACACGCACCTCAGTGATGTATTCCTTCAGGGCAAACATCTCATCCTGCCCGGCGGGTTTGAGGGAATCTTTAGGGATCAATCGCCACCCAATCACCGTCACAAACACCACACCCAACAACGCCACCAAACCGCCCACCGGCGCGAAAGCGAACATGCCAAACGCTTCCCCACCCACTTCCTGTGCCCGAAACGTGGAGATGATGATGTTCGGCGGGGTGCCGATCATGGTGATCATGCCTCCCAAAATACTGGCAAACGCTAGGGGCATAAGGATCAGACTCGGTGAACGCCCCTGTTCGTTGGCAGTCTTCAGCGCCACCGGCAGCAACAACGCCAGCGCGCCGACGTTATTCATGAAAGCCGACAGCACCGCGGCCACCACGCACAGGCTTGCGATGTGCAAGGTCTGATTTTTGGCAAAGGGCGCCAACTGGCGCGTGATAAGATCCACCACACCGCTGTTGCGCAGAGCGCGACTGATCACCAGCACGGCGGCCACGGTAATCACCGCAGGATGCCCAAACCCGGCCAAAGCCGATTCAGGGTCGATCAAGACCGAGCCCTCGCGACCCAGCAATTTATCAACGATCACATCGGCCACCACCAGCGAGAACAGGCCGATCACAGCCACGATGTCGTAGCGCCACTTACCCCAGGCGAATAGGCCGAAGATGCCCACGATGACGCCCAGTACGATGCCTTGTTCAAGGTTCATAAATCGCCCTGCTCCCTACTGCGCGCGTTAGGATTTTAGAAAAAATGGTACCCCGGGAGGGACTCGAACCCCCAACCAATTGATTAAGAGTCAACTGCTCTACCATTGAGCTACCGAGGCGACCGGCGGGAAGTTATCCGGATTCCGCGCCCGGGGGCAACCTTTTTATCCCTTACTCGAACCCCAGCACCGCACGCTTTTGCACCCGATAGCGTTCATGCTGGAAAACCGCTTCCAGCCACTCGCGTTCCTTGGCGCCAGCGCGATAACGTGCATCGCGCAAATTGTTGCTGGCATCAGCCAGAGCCTTGTTGGCAGCGGTCTGCTTGTCCTGCTGCGCTTTATCGTTAGCCTCGGCAACCTTGAGCATCAGAGTAAATGCCTCATTGTCCTTGAGATTTTTGGCATGCGCCGCCGCAGCCTTTTTGTCGGCAGACTCAGCCTTTTTAAGCGCGGCTTCGCGCGCGGTGACCGACGGTGTCCAACGCAACCGATCCGCCTCCAGTTCCCCTTTCATCTTCACCACCTCAAGCGCTGTTTCCTTATGGAAATGCGCAACCTGCTCCTGCGCCTCATACCACGCCGTCAAGGGCCCCAGCAAAGTATTTTGATCTCCATCCAGCGGAGTTTTCAATCCCGCTTTGGCCGCTTCAGCAGCCTTCAACTCCCGGTCTGACACCGCAAATACGGCTTCGGTTTCCTTAAGCACACGCTCACGACGGGCCCATTCCTGATCCCGTAATTTCGCAACCATCTCATTCTGGATGAAAATGTACTGTTCACGCCTCAGGGTGTTCTCGCCATCCTCTAGATTACGGGCGGCTTCGAAGCGTTTGGTGATGGCCGTGCCATATTCAGCCAGGCGCCGATTATGCTTCGCCAAGGCCTGATTCAAGGCCGTTAACGCCCGATCCATTTCACCCTTGGCTGCCCGAATACGGTTTTGTCGATCGGTGCGCTGGCGGGTCAGGTCGCCGGTAGTTTTGCGAAGAGCCGCCTGACGCGATTTCTTAGCCGTGAGAAATTTCCCCAACAGTTTAATGTCTCCCTGAGTCCGAACCCATTTGGTCTCCATCCGGCCGGAAGTTTCCTGGTGGTAAGAAAAATCATGCAACTTGGATTGGAACTGACCGATGACTCCGTTCAATTTTCCACGTAGCGCAGTCAACGCAGCCAAATCTTTCGCCAACTGCTCTTGAGTCTGCTTCAGTTGAGCCGCCAAATTGGTATCATCAGGTGCTTTCTCGACCTGCGCGGCTAATTGATCATGCCGCTCCTTGACGGCGTTCAGTCGTTGCAAGGCGGGCTGCTCCTGTTTATCAATAAAATCATGGAGCGTTCGGCGGGCCGTTTCCACAAGTTCACGGCGACGCACATGATCGCGGGAGGCATTGTTCATATTCTGCTCGTCCTGCCGCAGCTTGCCCTGTGCCGACCGTAATTGCTCCTCCCAATCCCGCACATGCCGGTCAATCGACTGCAAATCCCCCAGAGCATCGACGCGGGATTGATCCACGGCGGACTCTTTGCCAATCAATTCATGATACACCGCCGCCCTGGCCGCGTAATTGGCGCGCATCTGGAGCATCTTCTTTTGAGCGACGTCCAAGCCGTTGTTCAGGACATTCGCCTCATGCATTTGAGCCTGCTGCAAAGTTCGGGCGCGGGCATCGCGTTGCCCTCGAGCGGCATCCACTTTTCGTTTGGCATCGTCCCGCTGGCGTCGAGCATCATCACGCGAGCCGATGTACTGATTAAGCGTATCTCGGGCGCGGTTCCGTCGACTCTCGGCAAATTCACGAACCTTCCGGGCCCGATCAACCGCCGCTGTGATTTCCACCGGGCGCACGTCCCCCTTGAATGCTCCGCGTGCCTTGTCATAGTCCGCCTTGCGTTCACCTTGATGTTTCACATACCCATCCTGCTGACGTTGACGATCCCCCTGATACTTGGCCACATGCTCAGCGTTGGTTTTCGCCTGATCCGTCAACGCCTTCTTCTCCGCCTCGATAGCCTTCTTTGTCTCGGTTACCCGACGCGTCGTGAGTTCGTGGACCTCGCGAAGGCGCGGGTTAAATAAATGCAAATTCACATGCAGCTTCCGTTGGTGTAGAGCGTAATCGCTCGCGGTTTGCGCCGCGTTAGCCCGGGCTTTGCGAGCTTGGGTCTCCTGCTCCTGCATCTGTTTCAGGATCGCATGGACCTCAGCATCCACCGCGGCGTGTTCCGATTCCAGTCGACGCCATTTTTCATCAAGCTGCGCCAGATAAACCCTCGCCCCGGCGCGCGCTTTGTAAATGCTGTCGAAGCGGCCCTGTCCTGCCACGGCTTGTTGTTGCTCCTGTTCGCTCAACGTTCCCCAGGTGACCCAGGCACGTTCCAGAATGTTTGGCTTGGATTGGAATGCAATCTCCTGAATTTCATCGGCCTTGAGGCGGAGTTTGCGGAAGGGCGTTTGATCGGCGATCAACACAGGGCCATCCCACTCCAGCTTGCGCAAGCGTATCTCCGTGCCCAATTGCGTACGAACCACCCATTGTTCCCGGGCTTTGGCTGGTTTTTGCAGAAACACCGCCGAGGCTTGGGACCCGCCCTGATATTGTTTGGCGCCAAAGAGGAGGGTTTGCAGGGTGATCTTGTTGTTCTTGATAGACAGAATTTCTCCTTCCAAAAAATCGCCGGCGACCAACAGCACACCCTCGCGGCCGACCTTGCCGGAACGAATGCGGTCAGCCACCGGCAACGACAACGGCTGGAAGAAAATGGCCGCCGCATTCACAGTTGTCAGCCGCACTCCGGCCGGTTCCCCGACAAACCGCACCCGGCTATCGGTCAGGGATTCGACCGGGTGAGCGATATAACTGCCGTTCCAAGCGAGGGCGCCGGCCGCTGGAATCGCCGGAGGCGCAGGGAGCAACGGCCAGTCCTTTACCGCGCTCAAGGTTGTCCATGCCAGTCCCGGTCCGCTCCAGTTCAGCTCCAGAATCGCGTAGCTGGCCAAGTTCAAATACTCGAGCCGAAATGGATGTTCGCCGGCGGTCAACCGAATGGAGCCGGTGGCACGGCGGTAAGAGAACTCCGCCGGAGTTCCCAACACCTCCTTGTCACCAATCATCAGGCGCGCACTGTCATCGCTGGCCAACCGAAATTGATAATCCCCCGCGCGCGGCACATTCAGTCGCCCCTCAAAGAGAATGGCCCCGGGTGTGTTGCCCAATCGGCGGACCGTCACGTATTGGCGGGTCACACCATCAATCGTGCTAGGATCACGCGTGAGCACCTCCTTGAAGGTGGTAAATGAGCCCCGCCAGATTTTGGTTTTCACCTCGCGCAGTTCCGCCTTGGCACTGGGGGCCGGAGCTAAATGCGCCTTGCGAATTATTCCCCAGGAAAAATTCTGCCCGTTGACCCGGACGCCCTGTTCAGAGAGTTGCTGAAGAGAACCCGAGACGGTTTTCCCGTCCCGAGTCTGGATGGTAGCCGCCGAAAGAGAGAATTGGACCGCCGCAAAAATAAGTGCGATGGCGGTCGGATGCAACATGATGCCTAACGTTGGTAAAGTGGCAGGTAGTGGTAAGGCATCGCCAACATAGTGGTATAGACGGCCGTGGTATAGATTGGTCCCACTCCGCCGCGCCCACTGGCGTCCCAACGGTAAATATCGCCTTCCTTCTTGATACTCTTCACCACGGTGGTGGCAATGGCCTTGTACCATTTCTCCCAAGTATCGCCACCGATCATGTATTGCGCCGGGGCCGCGTAGAAATTGCCATACACATACCACTCCTGAGATTCTCGGTGGTTGGCGAACAAGTACTTGGATCCCTTCATGACCAACGGATCATCGTATAAACCGCAAACCTGTAGTGAATAGATGGCCGCCGCCGTTCGGGCAAATCCCGGTGAAGAACCCGGCTGATAACTAAACCCGCCGGTGCCGGCATGGTGACAGGCTTTCACGTATTTCACGGCGTTATCAATGGTGCGCTGCGGCACATCGATCCCGGAATTCTTCGCGGCTCGCAGGGCCACCACCTGCAGTACGGTTACCGAGACATCCGCGTCACGTACAACCGGACGATACCGCCATCCGCCCTGTTGGTTTTGGCTGGCGATGATCAATTTGATGGTGCGATCGAGTTTGCCTCGAATGGCCGGGGAACGGGTCTGCCCGTACAATTCCGCCAACGCGATAGTAGCAATGCCGTGCGCGTACATATACTGACCGCTCGCGCGATTACCATAAATGCCATCGGCACCGACCTGATTGAGTAAATAATCCATGCCCTTCTTCACCACACGACCGTAAGGCCCTTCACCGGGTAGATTGCCGGCCGCCTGAAACGCGATCAATGTGTACCCGGTAATCGCCACCGGATGACGCCGTTCTTCCGAGCTTTCTCCCCACGAACCATCCGCCTTTTGTTTGGCGGCCATGTACTTGAGAGCGCCTTGAATATAGGCCTCGTGCTCCTTGGCCACCTTCACGTTGTCCCGCGGACGGGGCTTCACCTTGGCCCCGGGCGCCGCAGCCTGCACCGAGGCGACCACTCCACAAATCAAACTAAGAACAATGAATCGAATCATGGGATTGCGCTAAACTATTTCTTACGACTATCGGAAAGGCGTTTAAGGAACTGTTCCACCAACGTGCTGTATTCCTGCGGAGTCTTGGACTGAGAGGATTGCAGGAGCGCTTCCCGTTCGCGTTCCGGCAGATTCAAGCGTCCGCCCAAGCCATCAGTGGAGCCAAGCTGACCTTCCTTGCCGCCGGCTCCTTCCCAATTGCCCAACTTGCCATCACCCCGCTCACTAGGCTCGCTTTGGCCGGGTTGTTGTCCAGGCTGCTGACCGGGTTGCTGACCTGGTTGACCAGGTTGTTGTCCCGGTTGTTGACCGGGCTGCTGACCTTGCGCCATTTGTTGGGCACCCTGCTCGGCCAATGACAAGGCCGCTGCGGCTTGCGCCAGCGCGTTCTGCGCCTGCTGGGCGGATTCTTGCGAGGGCACCGCGTTATTGGCCAATGCTTGCTCAATAGCGTCGGCTAATTCTCCAACGGCCTCATCGAACGCTTGCTGCGCCTGCGGAGGCAGTTGACCTTCCAGACCGGCTGCCAGCGGTTCAATTAGGTCCGAGGCATTCTCGAGTGGAGGAGCCGCTTCCAAGGCTGCCTGAGCCGCTTGGGCCGCCTCGGCAGCCGCTAACAAATCCGACTGCTCCTGCCCCAGTTGTTCCAAATTAGGTTCTTGGCCGGGCTGTTGTCCGGGTTCTTGGCCTTGTTGGGCTTCTGCGATGGCGGCTTCGGCTTTTTTCATTTCACCGATAGCCTCAGCCAAATTGTTTTGAGCCAGTTCATTGGCGGCGTTTTCGGCTGCCTGTTGCGCCTCGGCCAAGGGATTATCCTGAGGCTGCTGGCCCTCGGGTTGCTCGCCGGCCTGTTGTTCGAGTGCCTCGGCGATATCCTGCTGGCGTTCAGCCAGTTCCTGCAATAATCCAGCCGGCTCCTGCAACTCGCTCAAGGCGTCGTTCAGGAATTCCTGCGCTTTCTCGGCGGCTTCCTGAGCGTTGGCGAGAGCGTTGGGATCCTGCTGTTGCGGTTGGCCCAGTTCCTGTGCCAGCTCGTCAATTTTTTCATCAATGGCCTTCTTAGCTTCCTGCAACTGATCCAAGGCTTCTCCCTGCGGAGCGCGAGCTTCTTGGGCGTTGGGTTTGTTCAGTTCCTCCTGAGCTTTTTGCATCTGGCCTTTGGCTTGTTGCAGGGCATCCTGCGCTTCATTAGGAGCCTCAGCGTTTTGCGCGTCCTGCTGGGCATCGCCCGTCTTGTCCGCCAATTCTCCCTGGTTCTTGGCCTGATCTTGCGGGGAGGGAATTTCTTCAGGTTGCTTGCCCTCAGGTTGATTGCCCTCAGGTTGGTTGCCCTCAGGTTGGTTGCCCTCAGGTTGGTTGCCCTCAG
>CAJWMQ010000066.1 GCA_913042895.1 uncultured Verrucomicrobiales bacterium
ATATCGGTCTGGATCACGGCGGGGGTGAAGCAGTTCACGCAAATGCCGTCCTGCGCCAGTTCTTTGCCGAGACTCTTGGTGAGGCCGATCACGCCGGCCTTGGCGGCGCTGTAGGCGCTGGCGTTCGGGTTGCCCTCCTTGCCGGCAATCGAGGCGGTATTAACAATGCGGCCGTATCCGCGCTCGCGCATGTGCGGCACCACGGCGCGGCAGCAGATGAACACCGCGTTCAGGTCCACATCAATCACCCGGCGAAATTCCTCCACCGGATATTCCCACGTCTTGTAATTACCGCCCGCAATGCCGGCGTTGTTACAGAGAATATCAATTTGTCCGAGGGCGCTGATGGTGCCTTCGGTTGCGGCGGCCACGGCGGCGGCATCGGTGAGCTCGACCGTCTGCGTATCCACCGTGCCGTGTTCGGACAAGCCGGCCTTGGCCTCGGCGGCCGCCTCGGGATCAACATCCCACACACTCACGCTGGCACCTGATTGAAGCAGCCGTTGGGCGATCGCATAGCCAATCCCGCGCGCACCGCCCGTCACCACGGCGTTCCGACCCGAAAGATCAATCTGGTTCATGGGCGGGAGATTACGGGGGGATGACCAATTGTCCAAGGTCCAATGCCCAATTTGCTTGGACATTGGCCATGGATCATTGGAGATTGCCCCATGCACCAAATCGTACTCGTCACCGTGCCGAGTCTGGACGTAGCCCGCCAACTGGCCACCGGCATCCTCGAACGCCGCTTGGCCGCCTGCGCCAACCTCGTGCCCGGCGTGGAATCGCATTACTGGTGGGAAGGCAAAATCTGTCAGGAAAACGAGATCCTGATGATCCTCAAAACCACCGAGGCACGCCTGGCCGAATTGGAAACCCATGTCCTGGAGGCGCATCCTTATGACACCCCCGAATTTTTGGCCTGGCCCCTCCCCACTGGCAGCGCTCGCTACCTCGAATGGCTCACTACCAACACCGCTGACAGTGAATGAGCCGCCCTTGACATCCGTCTCACCCTCACTAGATTCGCGGCGTATGAGAGGGACTTTGTTCATGTTGGGAAGCCTGCTGTTGGTGCCGGTATTATGGGCGCAGCCAGTCAAAGCCAACGCCATCAAAGCCGTGGTGGGCGGCCGGATCATCATCACTCAATGGGACGTGGATCGGGAAGCCCGCCTGACGCGTCTTGACCCGGCTTTGGCGCAAAAGAAACTGGAGCAGGACGCCTTATTGGTGATGAACATCAAGAGCCAAAAAAATTATGTTGAACCGGCCGGTCTGGGGGAATTGCTGATGCGCAATGAAATCAAGAACCGTTACGACAACAGTCGCAACCAAATGATCGCCGACTTGCGCGTTCAGGGTAAAACGGTCCAGCAACGCGAGTCGGAGCTGGTCGATGACTGGATTTTACGCCAGGCCGAACGGACCGTGCGCCAAGCGGTGCAGGTATCGCCGGCTGCCATCAAGCAGTACTACGTCGAACATCCGGACCTCAACAGCAAGGGCCTCACCGTGGATCTCTACGCCATTCGTATTCCGCGCACCGAAGACGGCATGACGATTGCCAAGGCGCAGGAGTTGAAGAAAGGCATTCAGTCACTGGACGATTTCAAGAAACTCGCCGACGAACGCAGCGTGCCGCGCGGCGGGCATCGCGGGTTGGTGCACAAGGATGATCAACGCGAGTTCAACGACGAAATTGCTGCGGAGGTTTTTCTGATGGAGGAGAAGGAAACGGCGCTTGCCTTTGACGACCAAGCCTACTACCTCCTGCATGTGGCCCAGCAATGGAACAAATATGAGATCCCGATCGATCAGGTGAATGAACTGATTGAGGCGCGTTTGGGGCAGGAAATATTTGAGCACCAAATGGAACGTAAACTCAATCGTTTGCGCCGTGAGATTCACGTCTATTATCCGCGTGGCTCGTTCAGGATTCAAAACTAACTGGCGCGCCCATGAACATTTACCGGCTCTTCGCCCTCATACTGATTTTTCCGTTGAGCCTTTTGGCGGATGCGGATTTGGAGGCTATTCGCAAAAAAGCCGAACAAGGCGATCCCGAAGCCGTCTACGAATGGGCCGAAGCCCTGTACTGGGGCCGAAGCGGGAAACATGACCTTGCGCAGGCGGGCGACTTCGCCTTGGTGGGTGCCCTGAAAAAGAATCCACTCGCCCAGTATCGCTACGCCGTCCAGCAACTGCTCGGTCAAGGCGTGGAGCAGGACGTCAAGGCGGGGTTCGAGCAGCTGCACGCCTCCGTTTCCGGTCTGCAAAAGCTCGCGGAGCAAAACAATGCGGATGCCCATTTTAAGCTAGGCAAGCTCTATCAACTCGGCTTGATCAATTCCAACAACTTCAACCCGGATGATCAGCGGGCGCTGGAAAGTTTCCGCGCCGCCGCTGCTCAAGGCCATGTCCAGGCCGCCTTTTTAGCCGGCCAAATGTTCCGGCTGGGGTTGGGCACGGAAAGGGATGTGGTACAGGCCCGTGAACTCTTGAAGACCTCTGCGGCGGCCGGTTCCGTCGCTGCGGCGTTTCAATTGTTTGATATGCATTATTCGGCTGGCGGCGAAGTGGTCTCTGAAACCAACGCCTTGGTTTACTTGAAACAAGCGGCCGAAGCCGGTTTGCGCGAAGCGGAATATCTCTACGGCAACACCGTTGGCGAAGGCCGACTGGGGTTGAAGCCAGATCAAAAAGCCGCGCTGCCATGGGTGCGAAAGGCCGCCCACCAAGGCCAAGCCCGTGCACAATTTTTACTGGGACTGCTGTATTCCACCGGCGGTACGGATGCAGGGCTTAAACTGGATCTCAAGGAAGCCTTTTATTGGTTAACTTTGGCCAGTCGGGCCGAAGATGCCAAGACGGCTAAGAATGCTTCTGACCGATTGGTGTCTGTGAAGAATGAGTTGGATCCGCTGGATCAACTCGATCAACTCACGCGAGTTAGCGAGTATAAGCCCAAGCTCAGCCTCACAACATTTAACACCACGTTGGGATTGGAAAATGCCAGCCTGGCCATCAGTCAATCGCTGCGGTTGGACAACCTGACCCTCGCGGCCGAAGGCGACGATCCAGATGCTATGTTCAGCCTCGGGATGTTCCACCTCGATCAACGCCAGCCACAACCGGCCCTCGAATGGCTCAAGAAAGCGGCCGAGAAAAAACACGCCGAAGCCATCGAGGCATTGGGCGTGGAATATATTAGCGGAAGCTTCGGAGAACCTGATTTTGAGGAGGGCGCCAAATGGCTCAAACAAGCTGCCAGTCAGGGAAGTTTGCCCGCGCAAACCCGCTTGGGCAGCCTTGCCTTGGCCGGGAAATTACCTGGTGCCAGACGCGTCGAGGCTATTCTGTACTTTCGGCCTGCAGCCAAGCAAGGCTATGCCGAGGCCCAGACCCGTTTGGGGGGATTACTCTGGGAAGGGGATGGCGTCAAACAGGACCTCAAAAATGGCATGATGTGGATGCGCAAAGCGGCTGATCAACGCTATGCCATTGCCGAAGCTTCGCTGTCCACCATGTACGCTCAGGGACTCTTGGGCGATGAGCCGGATTTTAAGGAATCCGCCAAATGGGCCCGGCGCGGGGCGATGCAGGGCGACGCGCTTGCGCAACGGACCTTGGGCCTTTTATATCTCGAAGGCAAAGGCGTGTTGGAAGCCAAACTGCCCAAGCGCCTCGATCACAAACGCCTCGCCTACAAATGGCTTACCCTCGCCCAACGCGGGGGTGTGCAGGGGCTTGATCCGGCACTCAATGTGTTGCGCAAAGAACTTCAGGCCAGCGACATTAACAACGCTTTAGCGGAGGCCAGCCAGTTTGTTCCCGTGGTGTTGTATGATCCCAATAACACCAGCCAGACTGCGACACAAACCGATCTCAAAACCATTTTAAAAAACGCCGCTGCTGGTCAGGCACAAGCCCAACTAGATCTCGCACGCTTGTGCACAGAGGGCGACGGCGTAGAGCAAAACCCCGTTGAAGCCTACAAATGGTTCACGCTCGCCTTCAATCAGGGCCTCGAAGAAGCCCTCACCGAACGTTCCAAACTCATCAAGGCGAACGGCATGGGGTTGGACGACATCATTGCCGCCAAAAAACTCGTGCGCGCTTTCAAACCCAACAAGTGATGAAGCTGGCTGGGTTAGCCATTGGAATCCTCTTAGTGGCCGGCCAGGTATGGGCGACGGACCTCAACGCCACGCTCAAGAAGGCCGAGGCCGGAGATGCTACTAGCCAATATCAACTCGCCGAGCATTACGCCGAGGCCGACGGCGTGGATCAAGATTACGAGGAAGCTCTGAAGTGGGCCCGTCAAGCTGCCGATCAAGGTAACGCAAAGGCCCAATATCGAATGGCGTCTATTTTATTCCTGGGTGTCACCGGAGAGGCACGCCAGCCAGAGGCTCTGCAGCTTTTTCGGGAATCAGCTGAGGGTCTGGAAAAGCTCGCAAAGGAAGGCGATGCCGATGCACGGGCCAAGCTGGGCATTTTATGTGCCCGGGGAATCGGCGTGGAAAAGGATGTTGAACGTGCCGCTAAACTATTCACCCAAGCTGCCGAGGCTGGCGTGGTTAAGGCACAGGTCGATTTGGCCGGCGCTTATTTGCTGGGAAACGGCGTGGGACGCAACGCCACCACTGCCGGCGAATGGTTCACCAAGGCCGCCAAGTCCGGACATGGCCAGGCGCAGGTACAACTCGGCATGCTGTACATTCAAGGCACTGGCCGCGAGCAGGATATTGATCAGGGTATGAATTGGCTGCGCAAGGCGTCCGCACATCGCAATCCGGAGTTTTCCAAACAAGCGAAGAGTTTGCTGGATCGTTTGGAGGATTCCCCGCCCAAACCCGGGCCGGATATGAGAGCCCTGCGCCAGCGAGCCCAGACCGGTGAACTCAGAGCGCAGCTTGAGCTGGCGCAACGCCACGAAATCGGCGCCGGCGTACCGGTTAATGAGGCCGCTGTTCGTCAGTGGTTGAACGCCGCCACCCTGCAAGGATCGGCCGCCGCCGCGCATCGGTTGGGCGGCATCCTGATGCTGGGCCGCGGCGCTGGGAAAAAAGAACCGGCCTTGGCCGCTAGCTACTGGAAGCTGGCGGCGGAGTTGGGCTATGGCGGCGCACAGGTTGATTATGCAGTGGCCTGTGCCAAGGGCGATGGTCTGGAGAAGAATATGCCCGAAGCCTATTACTGGGCCTTGATTGCCCGGCGTGGCAATACCTCCGAGGAGCAAGAACGTAACCTTCGGGCCTTGCAAGGTGTGATTACCAGCGGGCTCGAGCCGGAGGAAATCCTTAGCGGCCTCACCCGTTCCCGTTCATGGAAGGCGCCGACTGAAGAGAAAGCCAAATTGCGCTGGGTGAAGGCACAGTTTGGCAACGCGGGCTCGCAGTTAGAGCTTGGAAAATCGCTGGTAGAAAGCCGCCCGCGTGAAGCTCTGAAATGGCTGAAGTTGGCTGCCGCCGCAAAAGAAAAGGGCGCGGCAGCAACTGCTAAGCAATTGGCCGGGACACTTTCCAAAAAGGAAATAGATCAGGTTCAGGCCGCAGTGAAGGCGTTTAAGCCTTTGAAATAATCAGCGCTGGCGGGCCAAGCTGCGCGTTCGCCAGAATTGCGAGGCCGGCTCCAGTTTCGAAGAATCGGTGTCGTATCGGTAGGAAAGCTTCTTGAGCTTCGGCAAATTTCTCAGGAAATCAATTTCACCATGGTCCCGCGGCAGGGTGAGCACCTCCAGATCTGTGCACTTGGCCAATGGCGTGAGATCGCGCAATTCCGTGCAGCCATCCAATCGTAATTCTCGCAGTGGCAAACCGGCTAGGGCAGATAGGTCGCGCACGGGTGTGCTGTCCAAATGTAGGGTTTGCAGTGGCATCTTTTGTAGGGGCGACAAATCACGCGCGCGTGTGCCGCTCAAGTGTAAATGCACCAGCGGCGCGCTTTTCAGCGACTCAAGATTTTCTACCGGCGAATAGGCGATGGTGAGCGATTGCAGCGGACGGCCCTGCAGCGGGCTGAGATCGGTGACTGCTGTGTACGCCAGGGACAGTTGCCGGAGCGGCATCATGCGCAATGCCTTTAACTCCTTCACCGGTGTTTGCCAGAGGTTCATGGAATATACCGGCAATCGGGTGAAGGGGGTGAGATCCTTTACCTTGGAACTACCAAGGTTAATCTTGAGGTAGCCATGCTCATCGCGACTGGCGCGCCCGGGAAGACCGAGCTGGCGTAGGGCGGCTTGGGCGCTGTTCCAGGAATTGGTTTTCTCGGCGGCAATTCGGCTGAGTGTGTAGCGCGCATCCAACGACATGCCCCGACGGTGTTGCCAGTGATACACGGCGCCCAAGGCATGCAACGGCAGGGAACCGGAGCCGTAGGTTTGCGCCAATTTATTACAGAACGGCCCGGCTTGGGCGGTGAACTTGTTGGCCTCATCCAGTTTTTCTGCCTGCCGAATAGCCTCGGAGGCGGCGGACGGCCGATGGAGTGCCAATTGCACGCGAGCGAGGCGTTGCCAGTGCTCGGGTTGTTGGGGGTCTAATTCCGTGGCCAATTGCGCCGGGGCTAGGGCATCTGGAAACAGGCCACGTGCCATCAATTTACCGGCCAATGCGTGGCTGCCGGGGGCGGCTGATTTAAATTGGGCGAGGGTTTCTTCTTGTTCCTTGGTGGCATGATGGGTGTGGAGGGCGAAGCCCAGCACTAATAGAATAATCACGCTCCCGGCTGCCGCCAGCGTGGCATGGCGTCGGAGGGAAAGGCGCATTTGGCGGAAAAACCCAGCGTGTTCAGCAGCCGGTGCATAGCCCGCGGTATAGGCGGAGACATCGCGTTGGAGCGAGTGAACATCGGCATACCGTCCGGTCGGTTCTAGGGCCAATGCCTGCATGGCCACGGCTGAAAGGGCCTCAGGTACCTGATGGTCTGGACAATGCAGGAGCACATTGGTGTTGCGCGAATCTTGGGCGCGCTGGGTCGGCGGCGTGATGCGGCCGGTCTTGATGCGTTCCATGACCTCAGCATCCGCGCTACTCCCGGTGATGGGCGGTCGCAAGGCAAGGATGTTATATAGAATGGCGCCGAGTGAATAAATATCCGTACGTTCGTTGATGGCATCCAGTCGGCCTTCAGCTTGCTCGGGGGCCATGAAACTGGGCGTGCCCATGACCGTGCCGTAACGGGTGCCTTCGGTTGTGCTGGTAGGGGGATCACTGTCCGGTGCTTTTTCCGGTTGGCTCAGGATTTTGGCAATACCCCAATCCATGACCAATACTTCCCCGAATTCGCCGATCATGATGTTGGCCGGCTTGAGGTCCCGGTGAATGATGCCTTTGGAATGGGCATAGGCAACGGCATCGCAGGTTTTGCCAAAGATATCGAGCAGCCGCGCGAGCGGATACCGGTCGACGGTGGTCGATTGGCCTTGACGCAAACCGTGCAGCACTTCCTTAAGGGTGGTGCCGCGCACAAATTTCATGGCGTAATAATTGCGACCCTGGGCATCCACGCCGAGATCGTGGATTGGTACGATATGCGGGTGATCCAGTCGTCCGAGGACGAGGGCTTCCTGGGTGAAGCGGTTGGAGAGATCGGGGTTGGCGGCAATCTCAGGCGTCATCACCTTGAGGGCCACGTGCCGTTGGAGTTGGTGATCGAGGGCCAGATACACTTCTCCCATGCCGCCTTTGGCCAGTTGCCGGGAAATCTCGTAGCGCTGGGTGTGTGGGTCGGGAGTAGGTTCGGCGGCGGCGGTGTTTTCCAGCTGAGTCAGCTTGAGCGTGGTGCGGCCCAGGGTAATGGTTTGGCCGGGTTGTACGCGGATCTTACCAGAGATTTGGCGGTTATCGATAAGGGTCCCATAACGACCGCCGATATCCTCTATGGCGCAACCTTCGGGGGTGACGGTGAGCTGAGCGTGTTTGCGGGAAACGTCGGGGCTGGCGAGGTGAATGGAGCACGCGGGATCGCGGCCGATTGGGTAATCGCCCGGAATCAGATCAAAAGTAGCCAAAGTTTGGCCGCCGCTGGACGCGGTCAACTGAACGACTGGCGTCGCCATGGGAACCTCCTTGCCGCGTCGTGCCCACCACGCGGAAGTTTCAATCTAGCGGGAAAAAAGTGGAATGTCGAGCGGGAACGGGATGGGTTTGGCATTGATTTGAAATTGAATCTGGGTATGCTCTGCACCCCCATTTAGCACCCCATGCGGCAAATCCCAACCATTGCCCTAAACGCTTTCATGGAACTCGTGCGTCAGCCGGTGTTCCTGTTGTTGTTTACGATCTCGCCATTGATCATGATTATCCTGGCGGCGGTGCCGTATTTTGGTTTTGGCGGCACGGACATGGGTCCGGTGAATTTCGATATCAAAATGGTCAAGGACGGGGCCTTGACGGTGATGTTTGTGTCCGGTTTGTTTGCCGCAGTGATCTGCGCTTCCTCTTCATTGAGCCGGGAAGTCTCCACCGGCACTGCTCTGGCCGTGTTGGCCAAGCCGGTTGGGCGGATGCATTTCATTATCGGCAAATACCTCGGCATTGTCGCGGGCCTTACGGCTGGTACGTATCTAAACATGATCGTTTTATTATTGGCTAGTCGACAAGCTTACGATGCGTATGGAAATCCGGATATTGTGGGGGTAGTGTTTTTTGGTATCTTCGTTGTGCTAGCTTTTATAGTGGCCGGTTTGCTGAACTATTTTCTACACAAACCTTTTGTCCCCTGGGCAATGGGACTTTTGGCTGTTGCCATGACCTTGGGGTTTTTTACGGTATGTCTCCAGGATAAGGATCGGGCTTGGTGGCTGGTGGATTCAGGGGCGGATATTACAGCTGAGTTTTCTGACATTTGGATTTTCACCGAAGGAGCAGGGATTGATTCCAGTGGTGTTCCTATTCCTTCGGAGGAAAAGGCAGGATTTGCTAAAGATGTGGATTGGTCGCTCATGCGACTGGCTTTGCTATTATTGTTTGCTTTGTGGGTGCTGGCAGCAATTGCGTTGATGTGCTCCACGCGGTTGAGCTGGATGCCGACAATGATGATATGTTCGGGATTATTTATTCTCGGGTTAATGTCCGATTACTTGCTGGGCAATGCCTCGCAGGGCGGTGGATTGTTGAGGGCGGGTGAGCACATGATCTGGAATCCGCCAGGAAATGTGGCGGGCGATTATGTGGCTTTTCGGATGAAGCCGCGGGGAGTGCCGCGTTTGGCGGATCAGGAATATACGGTGCGCGTGGATGTGACGGGAAACAATCCCGATCTGAGTGAATTTGACCGGGGCACGGGGGTGCTGGTGTTGGGGAGTGAACAAAAGTCGGAAGTGGAAATTAAGTATGAGCGGTTGAAGGAGTTGGTGGATTATGAACTAAAAGAGCGCTGGAATTTACCGTTGGAAGAGGAAATGATTCGAGTAGGGCGAAGCCTGTTACCGGAACAATTTCCCGGGGAATCGGTAGAACGTGCCCTGTTGCCGGAAATTATTGAGGCCGTGAACGAACAGGAACCGGTGTTGGACCGGGATGAAACAAAGCAGGAAACGCTGCTGGAATTTCGCCGCCTGGAAGATCAGATCAAAACCCCAGTGGTGCCGGGGCATTTGGCGTTTTGGGTGGAGCTGGAAGACGGGCGTCTGTCCAAATGGGATTCCTCCACGAGCCGTGATGTGGCCATTACGCAAGGCTCGGTATGGGCAAAATTCCTTTACGTTTTGGTGCCTAACTGGCAGCTTTTCTGGCTCTCCGATTCCATGAGCCCACAGGCGGAGGAGTTGGGGGAGAGCCGGTTTAAAACCCAATACACCGAGGGCAAAGTGCCGGGCCGATATCTGGCCACGGCGGGTTTGTATGTGGTGCTGTATGTGGTGCTAGCTTTGGCGTTAGCCATTTGGATGTTTGAGAATCGAGAATTAAGCGGAGACGGTAATGGATAATATCGACAAGCGCGGAGGATTTTGGAATCTGCTCATCACACTGCTGGCGGCGGTGGGGTCAGTGGTGCTAGCGGTGGTGACCAATTCGGTTACCAGCTACGGCATTGCAGCGTTCATGGTGCTGGGATTTGTCGTGGCCCTTGTGAGCCTAATTCATATGGCGCTGCGTGAGCGGGAGCAACAGGAAGCCCGCGAACTAGAGGAGATACAGGCGGGCGCCACCAACGAAGCCTTGTTTGAAGAAGGGGAAGTGCTGCCCGCCAAGCGGTCACGTGAGCAGTTTGAAAAATGGGGCATGCCCGTGATGGCGCTGGTGTTGTTGGCCCTGCAGATTTTTGGCATCTATTACATTATCACCAGCCGCTTGAACGTGGCCTATGACACGCTTGATAGCTGGATGGTGGAGGGCAAATACATCGCACTCTTTGGTGCGGCCCTGATGGGTTTGGTATTGTTCCTGCGTGGGCAATTTGCCTCCAACCTCTCGCGCATGGAGAAACAGCGTTTCCTGCAGGCCGGCTCTGACTACGTGTTGTTCGGCGCATATCTGAATTTCCTGTTTGCGGCCGTGGTGGCGGTCGCGTTTAAGGATGGCGCGGTGGATGTCTATGTGGGCACGGGTTTGGTGGTTTTGCTGGGGATTGCGGCCGTAGAGAATCTGCTGAGCATGATTTTTGAATTCTATCGGCCGCGTGTGGCAGGTCGCGAATCCCGGCTGCTTTATCAAAGCCGCCTGATCGGCTTGATTGCCAAACCGGAGAATCTCTTTACCACCGCCGGGCAAATTCTGGATTACCAGTTCGGATTTAAGGTTTCCGAAACATGGGGTTACCAATTTCTCCGGGAACGACTGGGAGTGGTCGTGGGGTTACAGATCATTCTGCTGTGGCTTTCCACCACCATTGTGGTGATCGAGCCTTCGGTGCGGGGTAAGCTGGTGGATGGCGCCCGCCAGCAATCGGAATTGCTCGACCCTGGAATTCATTTAAAGCTTCCGTGGCCGTTTGCCTCGGTGGAACGGTTTTATCCAGACCAAGTGCACACGTTCTACGTGGGGCTGGAGCCACTGGGGGAAGATGAGCGACCGGCGGATCATCCGGGCTTATGGCTTGAGCCAACCGGCAAGGATTATGATTCCAGGAAAAAGACCGGGGAACTCTTCTTTCTGACCGGCAGCGGCGATGACGAGGTTGAAGCCAATCTGATGGTAGCGAGTGTTCCCGTGCAGTACCGCATTCGCAGTCAGGAACAGGACGGGAAAAAATGGTTGGAGAATGGTTGGATGCTTTATTCCAACCCGGAGCAGCTTTTGCGTAATGTGGCCAACCGGGAGGTGACCGAATATTTCCTTACCCATGATTTCGAGAATCTCATGCTCAAGGGCAGGGAACAGGCCCAAGCCGAACTGCGTGACAACATTCAGGAACAGGCTGAGATTATGGGAGTGGATATTTTATTCGTGGGCTTGGCCGATTTGCGGCCGCCGGCGGAATCTCCCGAGAACGTCGTGGAACGTGGCGAACCGGAGCCCGGGCAGGAGGGGCCGAATTTAAACAACATGCCGGTCGCCGCGGCATTCGAGAATCCGGTGTCCGCTCAAGTGGCCGGTCAGCTGGAGATTTACAACGCGACCAAGGAGAGTCAAAGACTAGTCGCGGAAAAAGCGCGTGAAGTTGAGGTGCTGCAATACGATGCCAACGCCACCTCGACCCTGCGGGTGAAGGAAGCCGAGGCGCGGGCAGGGCGATTGCGCGGGGCGGAACAACCATTTCGTCAGGCACCGAAAATTTATCCACTTTGGTCGTATCTCACCACATTTGAACGGGCCGTGGAAAACGCGCGCAAATTTGTGGTCGCCACCGAACATCACGAACTGGAAGTGGACCTCGATTTGCACGAGGCCATCCGGCGTGGTATGACCGATATTCCAGTTCAGCCTAAAAAATAAACCCTCGATTTCCTACCATGAAAAAAGTCGTCAACATTATTATCTTCGGGCTGTTGCTGCTCATTTTTGGCTCGTACATGTTCACCTATCAGGTGCGCCAGGATGAGATTGCCTTTGTAAATACCCTTGGCAAGGACAGTGATCCCATTGAGGAACCAGGCCTGCGTGCCAAATGGCCTTGGCCCATTCAAAGCGTTTACAAATTTGATAAGCGGGTTCATGTCAAAACCACGCGGTACGATCAGGTGATGACCAGTGCCGGCGAAAACGAGGGCAGCGCCAGTGTGATGATGCAGTTTTATTTCGGGTGGAAAATCGATAATCCGAGCCTTTTTATGAAAGGTACCAAGGGATCGGACTCCGAGGCGCGGCTCCGTGATGCGGAAAAGAAGTTGCTGGAGATCGTGGATACCGAGAAGAACAATCAGGTGAACCAAGTAGCCATGGGCTATGGTAGCTTTGTAAATGACGGCGAGGCATCAGCCAAAGTGGATTTTGACAGGCTGGAAGCTAGCATACTCACGGCGGCTAAGGACAAGGCTGAGAAGTTAGGTGTGGCAATAGAGTTTGTGGGAATTCGTAAGGTAGGCGTCCCGCAAAGTAACTTGGATGTGGTGCTCAACGCGATGGTAACCCAATGGACCAATGCCGCGGGTACCACGGTGCATCTTGCTCAGCAGGAAGCTGAAGCGATCCGCAAAAAAGCTCAAAGCGACAAAGAAAACGCCGTGCAAAAAGCCCAGCTGGAAGCCGATGCCATGCTAGCCAAGGCACAGGCTGATGCCTTGCAGCAATTTAAGGCATTGGAACAGGACCCGGAACTGGCGGCATTCCTGATGCAGTTGGAGGCCTTGGAGAAATCCGTGAAGAAGCAGACTACATTGATTTTGGATGACACCATGGGGCCGTTCGGCCTGTTGCGCGGTTTGAAAACGCCAGCGGTTAACCCTGATTCCGGCGATGGGGCTGAGGGAAAAGAATAAACAGCGTCTTTCGAGATTGTTATGAGCGAAAAATCCATTCAGCCCAAGGACACCCCGGAAGTGGATCTCGGAAATGAGGCCGGCTCCCGCGCCATGGAGCAGGCCTTGCGTAGCAGCTTCACCATCCTGAAGTTGGTGATCGCGGTGTTGGCATTGTATCTGGTTTTTTCCAACACCTTTTCCGTGGATGAAAATACGGAGGGCGCCATTGTATTGCGCTTTGGTCAGGCGCAAACCGAAGATCGCGATAAGGTTTTCGAAGCCGGTATTCGGTTTGCGTGGCCGTATCCCATTGATGAAAAAGTGGAGATTGCCCGCGAGAAGCCGGTGAAGAGCGATGGCGCTTGGTACGCAGCCATGGGTGCGGTGCAAATTGGGGACAATCCAAATCAACGGCCGGTGGATGCTTCGCGTGACGGATATGCTCTGACACAGGACGGGAAAATCATCCATCTGCAGGCAGAGATGATTTATCAAGTGGCTGATCCCAGCCAGTTTGCATTTGGGTATGCAGACGCAGTGGCGGTCTTGCAATTGGTGTTGGACAACAGTGTGACCTACGCTGCTTCGCAAAAAGATCTGAGGGAGATTCAAATTAATCCCACTGTTTTCGCTTCTTCCGTCCAGCAACGGGCGAATGATCTGGTTGATCAATACGATCTAGGCGTGGAAGTCGTGCGGGTGACGGTGGGAGGTGATGATGTTGAGCTACCATTCCTCACACGCAATGCCTATAACGCTTTCAAAAGTGCGGAATCTCAGTCCCGCGAAGCGCGTAGTGCGGCGGCCGGAGAAGCTAAGAATATCCGGGATGCCATCAACACCGATGCCGGTGAAATCGCCACCATTCGCAATCAGGCCAATAATCAGGCGCAGGCGCTATCCGCCTCGGTTGGCTCATTGGCGCAGCGGTTCACGGATATCATCGAGAAATATCCCACGCAGCAAACGCGTCGTCGGTACATGGAGCAGATGTATTACGAGGCCATGGAGCGGATTGCGGAAAATGAAGACATTAAAATTTACCTCGTTTCCAAGGGTGGCAAACTAAATCCGGCCAAGCTGCGCCTGCTGATTAATCAGCCACCGCCGGAGGTGGAGGAAGAGAAGGGAGGAAATTAAGCCATGCAGACCGAATCAGCAGCTGCTCATTCCGCGCCCGAAGAAAATCAGGACGCCGCCACCACGGTGAAGTTCATCTTTGCCGGCATCGTGTTTATCATCAACGGCTTCCTGGCCGATTGGATTTTGGGTGCCGAATCGCGGGTGGGTGATTTCAGCGCAATGATTGGAGCGATCATATTGGGGGTTCGCATTTTCCGCACCACGGTTCGAGATTTACAACAGGGCTTATTGACGACCAACGAGCTGGTCTCCATCGCGGTGTTGGCCACGTTTGCTCATGGCGATTATCACGCGGCCGGTTTGGTGGCCTTCTTCATGTTACTGGCGGAGATGATTGAGTCCCGCACGGCATCAGGCGCGCAGGAGGCCATTCGCCGCCTGCTCGAGCGGGCACCGACCAAGGCTAGTCGAATTAATGGGGACGGTAAGGAAGAGGAAGTTTCGGCTAATGATTTACAGGTGGGAGACCGTATTCGAGTGCGACCCGGCGATAATGTGCCAGCAGACGGTGATATCCTGACCGGCAGCGGTTCGATCAATCAGGCTAACATCACGGGCGAGTCCTTGCCGGTGGATAAGAAGCCGGGCGATGCGGTGTTCCAAGGCACGATCAATATTGATGGCGTGTTGGAGGTGAAGGTCACCAAAGTGGGAGTGGAAACGGAGTTTGGCCGTGTGCGCGAATTGATCCTACAGGCGGCTCAATCCAAGACGCGTTTTGAGAAAATCGTGGATCAGTACATGGGCTTTTACACGCCACTGGTACTGGTTATTGGTGCGTTGGTTTGGGCGTTTACTCAGGATTTGAACCGGGTGATTTCGGTGTTCATTGTGTCCAGCCCAGTGGCCTTTATTTTGGCAACCCCAACGGCGATGGTGGCCGCAGTGGCGACCGCGTCACGATTGGGCATCATGATCAAACAGGTGAGTGACATCGAATTGGCTGCTCGCATAAATGCATTTATCTTTGATAAAACAGGTAC
>CAJWMQ010000067.1 GCA_913042895.1 uncultured Verrucomicrobiales bacterium
AGGACGAGGTCAAGGGCTACTGGAAGGTCGCCGACTGGGCCGTCGATCAACTGAACCAAAAACCGCAGGAACCCTTCTTTATGTCCGTCGGATTTTTCCTGCCGCATGTACCCCTCTTTGCCACTCAGAAATGGTTCGACCTGTACCCGAACGACGACACAGTCCTACCGAAGATTAAACGGAACGATCGCGAGGATACCCCGCGCTTTAGCTGGTACATGCACTGGTATTTGCCGGAAGTGCGCCAAAAATGGTTGGAGGACAATAACGAGTGGCGAAACATCACCCGCAGCTATCTGGCCTGCACCTCGTTTATGGACTCACAGGTGGGCCGGGTGCTTGCCGCATTGAAGAAAAATGGTCTGGAAGAAAACACCATCATTGTCCTTTGGAGCGATCACGGTTGGCACGTAGGCGAGAAAGGGATCTCAGGCAAAAACTCATTGTGGGATGATGGCACGCGCGTGCCCTTGGTCTTTGCCGGGCCAGGCGTGAAACCCGGCCAAGTCTGCGCCAAACCCGCTGAGCTACTGGATATATACCCGACTCTGACTGAAATGCTGAAATTACCCAAAAACAAAACGCTCGAAGGCCACAGCCTTGTCCCTCAGCTAAAGAACGCGCAGGCCGAACGCGAATGGCCGGCCATTACCACGCATAACCATGACAACCACGGGGTGCGCAGTGAACACTGGCGCTTTATTCAATACGCCGATGGCAGCCAGGAACTGTATGACATGAGGAAAGATCCCAACGAATGGAACAACCTCGCGCATGACTCGAAATACGCTGAAGTGATTGCGCAGCACAAAAAATATTTACCCAAGGCAAACCGCATGCCCGCCCCGGGCAGCCGCTCCCGTATTCTTACCTACAAAGACGGGAAAGTGATTTGGCAGGGTGAAGAGGTTAAACCCAATGATCCGATTCCGGGATTGGATTAGGGTAATCATTTCGAATCAAAGAAACACCTGCACCTTTTATGGGGTGCAGGTGTTTTTGATTTGAGGCTTGGATTGCTTCTCCTGAAGCAACAAAGCTGGACTGATTGGCGTCCGCATGGGACTGTTGGGTTAAGCCGCTGCTACGACCGGTAACGCTGTGGGCTCACAAAAACTGTCCACCTGCGTCCAGCGAGCTACTTTCTCCGTGTTCATGCGCATATTTGTATCTCTTATCATCGGTGTCATTTGCTTTAGCCCAAGTCTGTGGAGTGCAAATCAATGGCCGACTTGGCGTGGGCCTAATGCCGATGGCACTGTGACTGGTTGCCAACCGCCCACTCAGTGGAGTGCCACCCAAAATATTAAGTGGAAGGTGAAGCTGCCCGGCACCGGCAGTTCCACGCCCATTATTTGGAATGAAAAACTTTTTCTGCTTCTGGCAGAATCTACCGACAAACAGGCAACCCCTGAAGCCATTGCCAAGACGCGGGTGAAAATTGAAGGAGCGCCGCCTTTACCAACTGTCTCCAACCCGGAGCCAACTATTATCCATCGCTTTGATGTGCTCTGCCTGGATCGAACCAACGGCAAGACTATCTGGCGCAGGACAGCACGAGAGGAGCTGCCCCATGAAGGGCATCACCGCGATCATGGTTATGCGTCTTCCTCACCAATTACCGACGGGGAGCATCTCTTTATCAACTATGGATCGCGCGGTATTCATTGCTACACTCTGGATGGGCAACCGGTCTGGAATCGTGACCTGGGTAAAATGACTACCCGCCGGCATTACGGGGAGGGTAGTTCGCCAGCATTACATGGTAATACCTTGATCGTTAACTGGGATCATGAGGCGCAATCTTTCATTATCGCTTTGGATAAGCGTACTGGGAAAACTCTCTGGAAAAAAGACCGCGACGAAGTCACTTCCTGGGCTACTCCATTGGTCATTGTGCATGATGGTGTTCCGCAAGTGATTGTGAGTGGCACTAATCGAGTGCGGTCGTACGAGATCAAAACCGGTCGGGTGCTCTGGGAGTGCGGAGGCCAAACCGTGAATGCCATTCCTTCCCCGGTTCAAGGTCTCGGCAATGTGTATGTGGCCAGTGGGTATCGCGGCCGCGCCATGTATGCCATTAAACTGGGTAGTCGGGGTGATATTACGGACACAGATTCCATTGCCTGGCAGGTGAATCGATCGACTCCCTACATCCCTTCGCTGCTTCTTCATCAAAAGCGGATTTATTTCTTTAGCGCCAATCAAGCCCGGCTTTCCTGTTATGATGCAGTGGATGGGAAGGCTAACTTTGTGAGTGAACCTATTGAAGGGCTCTTTGGGGTGTACGCTTCTCCGGTAGCGACTGAAGATAGAATCTATGTGACCGGGCGCAGCGGTAATGTTGCTGTATTAGTGGCCGGCAAGGAGCTGAAGGTGGAGAGGATTAATAAACTGGGAGAACCGGTGGATGCATCTCCAGCCATTGTGGGGAATGAGATTTATGTAAGGAGTCGCGCGCATCTTTATTGTATTGCTGAGGCAAAATCATTGACCCCTCCCTCCAACCCAGTACCTACCCAGCTCAAACCTGAGCTAACGGCTTCAGTGGAACTGAGTGATATGGATCATGACGGGGATCTGGATATCCTTATCGCCAACGGTCGACATTGGGGTGGCCCTAACCGGGTCTTTTATAACAACGGTGAAGGAGCTTTTACTCACATGGCCACTATTGGAACCGGTAAGGACCGCAGCTACGCGGCTCGTGCCCTTGATTATAACGGTGATGGTCTAATGGATGTGGCCATTGCCAATGACCGACAACAAAGCCGAATTTATCTGGGGCACAAGGAAAGGAAGTTTGTTCCGGGCCCGGCTATTGGTCCGGCTACTCAAAATACTCGTAACCTGATTGTGGCTGATCTCAATGGTGATCAGAAACCGGAGGTAATCATTGCGAACCGCCGGGCGGCTAATTTCATTTATCACCATGTACCCAAGGGAAATTTGGTTCAGGGGCAGGTTCTGGGTTCGGGTGCTGATTCCACCATCGATGTTGCGATTGGTGATCTGAATGGCGATGGCTTGCCTGACGCCGTGCTGGCCAATCGTGATGGCCAACCGAATGCAGTTTATCTAAATGGGAACGATCAACAATTTGGTAAAGCAGTTGCCTACGGTACCGGCACGGATAATACCCGGTCAGTTGCTTTGGCCGATCTCAATGGGGACGGGCATTTGGATATTGTTGCTGCCAATGTGGAGCAATCCAATCGGGTATTTTTTAATGACGGCAAAGGTGCATTCACCAAGTCCATTGCTTTTGGAGATGAACAAGCTCCTTCCTACACAGTCGCAACCGGTGATCTTGATCTGGATGGGGACGTGGATATTGTCATCGGTAATTCCCGCCAAAAAAATGTAATCTATTTTAATGAAGCCCAAGGCATTAAATTTAGGAGTGTTGCCTTTGGGCAAATTGCCGGGACTTACAGTGTGGAGGTGGGAGACTTAAACGGAGATAAGTTTCCTGATATTGTGGTGGGCAATTCTGGGGCTCCTAATTTTATTTATTTTAATCAAGCAAAGCAGGGTAAGGCCGGTGAAGTTTTGCCCGGAAAAAGAATCGCCTTAAACCATTAAAATTATTTTTAAAAACCATCCCATGAAGATTCTTCTATCCAGATTTAAAATTATTTTTTTTCTAACAGTCGGCTTGTGTTCGCCACTTACTCCTCAATGCCTGGGAGAAGAAATAAAATATGCAACGACTGAGGATATTCCCTATCGACCCGGTAAACTCACTGATTACATGCGCGAGCGGTGTCGGTTGGATGTGTATCACCCCAAAAATAAAAAGGATTTCTCCACAGTCGTTTGGTTTCACGGCGGCGGTCTCAAGGCAGGGAAACGGTCCGTACCCCAGGCATTACAGGGAAAAGGGATCGCGGTGGTGGCGGTGAATTACCGACTGCATCCCAAGGTAAAGGCGCCGGCTTATATTGAGGATGCGGCCGCGGCGGTGGCGTGGACCTTCAAAAACATTAAAACCTACGGTGGCTCGCCGAAGCGGATTTATGTGAGCGGCCATTCCGCAGGTGGTTATCTCACGAGCATGGTCGGGCTGGATAAACGCTGGCTGGCGGCGCACAAGGTGGATGCTGATGCATTGGCCGGGCTCATTCCGTACAGTGGCCATACCATCACTCATTTTACTGTACGCGCTGAGCGTGGGATCGATGGAAAACAACCGATTATCGATGAACTGGCACCACTGTTTCATGTGCGCAAGGAGGCGGCACCGTTGCTGTTGATCACCGGCGATCGTGAGTTGGAAATGCTCGGCCGTTATGAGGAAAACGCCTACCTCTGGCGCATGATGAAGGTGGCCGGCCATGCTGACACGCAGCTCATGGAACTGGATGGCTATAACCACGGCCAAATGGCCGTGCCGGCGCATCCATTGCTGCTGCGATTCATTCGAAGAATTGGTAAAACCATCGAATAGCCGCCCTCCTTTTATCGCTGGTAATAATCTGAATTTTCCGTACCCTTTTATCCTCAAAGGGTAGCGATGCTGACTGTCTTTGATGGAAACGAATCCGGAGGCTCAATGAGCCGCCGTCGTCTATTGGAGATCGGAGGTTTGGGTCTTGGAGGTTTGTCCTTATCCCAACTACTTAGCACCAAGGCTCTGGCCAGCGGCCAACCCAATCCGCTCACGGGTAAATCGGTCATTTTTCTTTTTCAACAGGGCGGCCCGAGCCAGTTCGAAACGTTTGATCCCAAACCCTACGCGCCTTCGGGAATTCGCACGGTGGGGGATGTGGTTTCCACTTCCATTCCCGGAGTGCAATTTGGCGCTTCGATGGGGCAGCTGGCCAAGCTGGCACACAAATTTAATGTGGTCCGATCGTTTGCCACCCAGAACGCCGGCCACAATATCCAACCGATCGTCAGTTCCTTTTCCAAAGAAGTAGCCATCAGCACACACTTTGCACGTATCGCCGGGGCCACCCGTTTGGACAGTGGCATGCCGACGACGGCCGTGCTCTTCCCCGCTTCAGTTAACAAAGATGTCCCGGGACCTTCTGCCAGAGGGAATTTGTCTGAGACCGGCAACTACGGTGCGGGCTTTGCGCCTTTCGTGCCCGGCAAGGGCGGCAAGTTGCAGCAGGACATGAAGCTCAACCTGCCGCGCGACCGATTCCTGAATGACCGCAAATCGCTCCTTGCCGAGTTGGATAAACTCAATCGCCAGGCCGACGCCTCCGGCAGCATTGCCGCGGCGGACGACACCCAGCAACAAGCTTACGAGGTGCTCCTCGGCGGCGGAGTTTCCAAGGCCCTCGATCTTTCACAAGAAGACGCGCGCACCCTCGAGATGTATGACACCTCGCGTTATGATGGCGGCACCAAATGGAACAAGGTAAACCGCGGCAAAGCCGGCATGTACAACGCGCAAGCGACCACCATTGGCAAACTACTGCTGCAGGCCCGCCGCCTGTGTGAGGCCGGTTGTGGATACGTGACCATCCACGCAAGCTATGCCGGCGTGTGGGATATGCATGCGGACCGCAATAACCTGAACATGACTGATGGCATGCAAGCGGTTGGCCAGAGCTTCGATCATGCGGTGGCGGCGTTCATCCGCGACTGCGAACAGCGCGGCTTGTCGGAAAAGATTTTACTCGTGTGCTGCGGCGAGATGGGACGTACGCCGCGGATTAATAAAAATGGCGGTCGCGATCACTGGAGCCGACTGGCGCCCTTAATGCTTTATGGCGGCGGACTGGGCGGCGGTAAGGTGATCGGCCAATCGGATAAACAAGGGGGCGAACCCAACAGCACTCCATACGATCCCAGCCATTTGATCAGCACCATCCTACGCACCATGATCGATCCGGGCGAACTGCGCCTGCTTACAGGTATCCCGCAGGAAATCACCCAGCTCCTCGACCACGATCCGATCGGCGGCTTGGGTGCGTAACGCCCGATGCCGAGGTTCATTTCCATTCTCCTGCTTGCCGCCATTGGAGGCTTTAGCCACGCAGCTGAGCCGTTTGAAGGTTTTTTGCAGAAGCACTGCATTGCCTGTCATGGCCCCGAGAAAACCAAAGGCGATTTGCGACTTGATCAATTGTCGCGCGACTTCAAGTCCGGCATTGATGGACAGGTCTGGGCCGAGGTCGTGGAAAAAATCAATGCCGGCGAAATGCCGCCGGAGGATGAAGCACAACCGACCGCTGATGAAATCGAGAAGGTCATTGCCCAGTTGGACGTACGCATCCGAGAAGGCCGTGCTGCGCGCATGGCCGCTCGTCCAGCGGTGGCGCATTACCGGCTGAGCCGACAGGAATACCAGAACACTGTCTACGACCTACTCGGCGTACGCTATGATCCGGCCAAGCCGGGTGAGTTGAACGAAGATACACTCTGGCACGGCTATGAGCGCATCGGTTCGCAGCTTTCCCTTTCGTCCTCGCATATGGACCGTTATTATCAGGCGGCGGAGATCGTGCTCGAGCGAGCTTTCCCCTCGAAAGAGGTAGAGGTAAATAAGGTACGTAAGACAGCGGCGGAGTTGCGGTATAAAGGGGGAGAAAAGCAAAAAGAAGCTCTCAATCGCTTCGGTATCAAACGCCCTCTGCGTTATCTCCTTTTCCCCGGTCGCAATCAAGATGCCCTCCAACACTGGTGGTTTAAAAAAACGGGCCCGGAGTACAGCGGTTTATACAAACTTCGTCTCCAAGCCAGTGGTACCCGCCCGCCCGGCGGCCAACCGGCCCACTTGAGCATCGGCAAAAAGACCAGTGAGGATTCCGTAGATGGCCTCATCGAATTCGATGTCACGGCACCCGAGGACAGTCCCCAAGTCTATGAGTTCGAATTGTTCCTCGAGATGCCTGTTGGACTGCAATTTTCTGTAGTTGCCACCGATGTGATCGACCGTAGACAGGGTGCCGCCTTCCGCAACGCGCTTTCCGCCCGGGATAGCTATATATTTACACACAGCAGTGAGACTCTGCTTCTGAACCCCAACGCGCCGCAGATGTTTGATGATAAAGGAAACGGAATCTTCTCCACAGTGATTCTCGACTGGGTGGAATGGGAGGGGCCGCTCGTATCGAAGGAGGAGAAAAGCAAAAGAGAAGGAATATTCCCTGATGAGAACGCCACGATCGAATCGGTAAACGAGCACCTTCGAAGTTTTGCAGAACGGGCATGGCGCAGAGAAGTTCGCCAAGGCGAATTGGCGGGCTACCTGCAATCCTACCAAAGAGATCGAGAGGCGGGAGAAAACGTCGCCGATTCCTTTCGTACGACCATGCTTCGAGTCCTCACCTCGCGAAATTTTATTTATTTAGTTGAGGGGGATCCGCAAACCAGAGAACGATTAACCGAACACGAACTTGCCTCCCGACTATCCTACTTCCTCTGGAGTTCGATGCCGGATGACACGCTGTTTGCCAAAGCAAAGGAAAGAAAACTCCATGGTGAAGAATTAACCAAACAGGTCGATCGAATGCTATCGGATGCTCGGATCGAACGATTTGTCGAAGACTTTTCCCGTCAGTGGTTACAACTGCACAGGGTGGGAATGTTCCCACCGGATAAGAAACTTTACCCAACCTACGATGACTGGCTCGAAACCAGTATGCGTAACGAACCGGTTGAGTTCTTCCGCGAACTGCTCACCAAGAACCTCACCATCGATAGCCTGCTTGATTCGAACTGGACGATGGCCAACCCCCGGCTCTGCGATTTCTACGGATTGCCCGAGCCGAAGACCGGTGGTTTCCAGCGCGTGGCGCTCAAGCCTGAGAATCACCGGGGCGGGTTACTGACGATGGGCGCCGTGCTCGGCCTCACTTCGGACGGCACCCGTCATCGCCCGGTACATCGCGGGGTGTGGATCAGTGAAACCATCTTCAACAAAACCCCACCGCCGCCACCGGCCAATGTCGATCCCATTGAACCAGTGCCCCCAAAGGGTAATAAAATTACCATCCGGCAGCGCATCGAGGCCCACGCCCAGAACGCCAACTGCTCGGCTTGCCATCGCACCATTGACCCGCTCGGACTGGCCTTCGATCAATACGACGCCATCGGCCAATGGCGCACCCACGAGCACGTGCCCACCGGCGTGGGTCCCAATCCATTGGTGAATGCCTCGGGCATCATGCCCGATGGCCAGAAATTTGCGGACTCGGTCCAGTTCAAACAACTACTACTCAAAAAGCGCGATGAGATCGCCCGAGCCTTCATTGAGCACCTTTGCACCTACGCGCTCCGCCGGGTGCTGACGGTGGATGACCGCGATGACCTAGATTTGATTGCCGCCGAAGCTAAGAAAAACCAATATCGTGTGAAGGACATTGTCCGGGCCGTGGCTCAATCCGATTTAATCCGAAAACGTTAACCCAGAAAAAAGATCATGAGTAATATTCAGACCCAATCCTGGCTAATCGACCGGCGCCACGCCCTCCGCGCGATGGGCACTTGTATCGCCTTGCCGATGCTCGAATGCATGATCCCATTAAAGGCCAAGGAGAAAACCGAGACTCCGCGCCGAAGCGCTTTTATGTACCTCGCCAACGGCGTGCATTCACTGAATTACCAGATCACCAAGCCGGGCAAAGACTACACCTTCTCCCGTTCGCTTAAGCCGCTGGAGAAATTCCGCAACGTGATCACGCCAATCAGCGGCCTACACCATCCCGGTAGTCTGGGACACCACCACAACTGCATTAACATCTTCCTGACCGGCGCCAAGATCGGTGCGGCGCATCGTAACACCATCTCGGTGGACCAGAAAATGGCGCAGGTCAGTGGGCAGTACACGCGCTATCCCTCCATGGAAATAGCCCTGACTCAGGGTTCCCTCGCCTGGACCGCTGATGGCGTTCAATTGCCCGCGCAGCGCCGATGTAGCCAAATTTTCGCGTCTCTTTTCGAGGAACCCAAAGGGGGCATCGCTGCCCAACGGAAGGCCCTGCGTCGCAAAGCCAGCGTACTGGACGATAACCTCGCCGAGGTGCGCGCCCTGTCCCAGAAAATGGGCACCGCCGACAAAGGCCGATTGGACCAATACCTGACCTCTGTGCGCGAAGCCGAGATTCGCACCCGCCGGGCCGACAACTGGCTCGATACACCATTGCCTAAGATTTCCGAAGCCGACCGCAAACGTACCAATCGCGACATTGCCAAAACGCAGGCCGGCGACTATTTCCGCACAGTCTATGACCTCATGGTGCTGGCTTTCCAAACGGACGTAACTCGCGTAGCCACCTTCAGCCTCGGCGGCGAAGGCGATGCTTTTGCCATTCCAGAAATTGGCATCACCGAATCGCGCCACCAACTCAGCCACCACGGCGGCGATGAAGGCTACATGGAGAAACTGACCAACTACGACACCTTCGCCATCGAGCAGTTTGGCTATTTCCTCACGCGGCTGTCGCAAACCAAGGATCTGAATGGCAAATCGCTACTCGGCTCAACTATGTCGCTCTTCGGCAGCGGTATGTCCTATGGACACAGCCATGGTAACGCCAACCTACCGTTAGTGCTCGCCGGCGGCACAGACCTCGGCCTGAAGCACGGTAGCCATCTTGATTTCAATCAGGGCCACTTCGACGGCTACACCCTCGACAAGCCCGGCGACCACTACCGCCTCTGCAGTCGCCCCGCGAACACGGATGCCCACATGAGTAACCTACTCTTACTCATGGCCCAAAAGATGGGCGTGGAAACCGATCAGTTCGGCGATAGTAACAAAATGATTTCATTATGATTGCTCAGGTCAACGAGCATTAGCCATGGCATTCGGACGACAATCGTCCGCTGAGGAGACTCGTCTCGCAACGGATTTTTTTGAAGAAACAGGGGCTATTCGCCTTGTGCCAATCACTCTTCAATTCCAATGAGTTTGTCTATGTCGATTGAGTCTCACACAGATCACAACAGTTCAGGGATTCTTCCGGCGCGTCCATTCCTATGGGCGGGCGCGATGCTATTCGCGCTAATTGCTCCGTCTGCAACTCTCAAATCCGACGACTTGCGATTTGCGAAGATCTTCACCGAGCACTGTGTCCTGCAGCGCGAGATGGCCGTGCCGGTTTGGGGTTGGGCAAAAGCCGGAACGGAGGTCGTGGTCGAGTTTGCAGATCAGACGAAGACAGCGACGACTGATGAAAGCGGCGGGTGGCTAGTCAAGCTCGACGCGATGCTAGCCAGCGATGAGGGGCGCGTTTTAAAAGTATCCTCTGGATCCGCGGTTACCGAACTGACGGACATCCTCGTCGGCGAAGTCTGGCTGTGCTCGGGACAATCGAACATGGGCTGGTCGATTTCCAAGGCGAAAGGCGGACGTGAGGCGATCGCAAGGGCCAATCTGCCGCGACTGCGGATGTTTCGCGTGAAGCAAAATCCGCGGCACGAACCGGGTGGCGAGGTGGAAGGCGAGTGGTTCGTCTGTTCTCCAGGCGCATTTGCGAACAGGCGCGATTTTTCGGCGGTCGGGTTCTTTTTCGGCCAGCAAATGCTGGAATCGCAAGACTGCCCGATTGGCTTGATTGGTTCCTATGTCGGTGGTTCGCCGGTTGAAGCGTGGATGAGCGAAGAGGCGTTGGCTGCTTTCCCGACTGAGCGAGGCAAGCGCAGCGATACGTGGAAACGACTCCGCGCATTTCATCAAGCGCGCGACGGGATGGCGGCAGCGATGGCCAAACACGGGCCAAAATTGGCTGCGTGGGAAGAAGAACTTGCCGCCCGAAATCAAGCGCATCGCAAGGCCTTGATGGCGTGGAAGGTGGCGTCCGCGAAAGCCCGCGAAGCAAATCAAGCGCCCCCTCCGCGGCCCAAGCCCGCGCCGGTTTCGCGGCGTCCACTGGAGCCAGACCGGTATCCTCACCACGCGACTGTGCTCTTTCGCGGAATGATCGAGCCATTGATTCCGTACGGCCTGCGGGGCGCGATCTGGTATCAAGGTGAGGCGAATTGTTACCCGCGTCGCGCCGGCGAATATGCCACGTCGTTTCCGCTGATGATTGCGGATTGGCGAGAGCGTTGGGGACAGGGCGATTTCCCCTTTCTCTTCGTGCAGCTGCCGAACTTTGCGAAGGCGAAGGTCGATTGGATGACCCTTCGCGAATCCCAGCGTCTCGTGGCGGCGAGGGGTTCGAATTCGGCGATGGCGGTGACGATTGACATCGGCGATCCGGATGATCTGCATCCGGCTGACAAGAAACCGGTGGCGGACCGCTTGGCGTTGTTGGCCCGGGCTGAGGTTTATGGGGAGGACGTCATCGCGCATGGCCCGCTGATTGAATCGGCGAAGAAGATTGGCGATGGCCGGTTGCGATTGACGTTCCGATCAACAAAGTCGGCACTCCAACGCAAGGCAACGCTGGGCGGCTTTGAAGTGGCGGGCAGGGACGGCAAATTCATGCCCGCGCAGGCCTCGATTGACGGCGAGCACGTGATCGTTTGGCGCGATGGTATCGAGTCGCATCATGTGCGTTATGCCTGGGCTCCGGATCCATTTCCGACGGCGAATTTGTACAATCGTCAGGGTCTGCCAGCATCACCGTTTTCGATCACCGCAGAGTAAGTTTCAAAACCAATCAATGAAATCATCGGCCCTCATGATCCTTTTTCGGTTCTGCCTCTCGATTCAGGCCGCCATTGGTTGCGCCGTGCTATGCCTCGGCGCCATCCTTTTGACTGTGCCTGTTTCCGCCGAGGAAAAACCCTTCCGGCCCGTAGCGGGGCAATTTCCACCGCTGGAAAAGGCACACGACTACCGCGGCGAACTGATTTTCGTGGACCATGCCAACCGTCGCGGTAGCCTTCGCGTTGAGGGTTCAGGCAAGGGTTTCGCCATCCCTCTCCACAGGGATCTCCTGCCCGCAACCGGCTCCGAACGAATAAATCCAAACACCTCCAACTCAGAGATCGCTTGAGAAACCAGCGAACCAAATCTATGAAACAAACAAATGGCATCTTGGCCTGTCTTCTGGCCGTTTTCTTTATCGCCACTAAAACCTCGTTCGCTGCGGAGCGTCCAAACATCCTTTATCTCTACGTCGACGACATGGGTTGGGGATCGATTGGACCCAATGGCCAAGTCGATCGTAAGGCTCAGGGAGAGCCCTACGTACTGACCCCGAACCTAGACCGCCTGGCGGAATTCGGGGTTAATTTTCGTCGAGGATACGGTTGCACGGTCTGTTCGCCTTCCCGCTCTTCCCAGCAGACCGGTTTTCATCAAGGCTACACCTTTGCTGATCGCAACGATCCGAACAACGCGAAGAAAGCCATACGTGCCGAAGACCTGACCATGGGGGACGTCCTGGCAAAGGCCGGTTACGCGACCGGTTACTGGGGTAAATGGGGCTATGGCGGTTCCAAAGACCAGAAGAATCCCACGATTGACAACCTCCAAACCTTGCCGACTTCCCATGGTTATCAATTCGTAGTGGCGGAGTTGCATCACGTGCGGGCCCATACCTTTTTTCAGCCGACCCTCTGGAACGCACCGGCGATACCTGGAGCGAGAGGCGGACTCGAGCTCAAGCCCAATAGTATGGCTAAATATAGAAACAACAAAGCCTACCCAGATTATCCGGCTTCACAGAATCATCCGGATTACCCCGAGGTCGCCTACTGTGACGATGTCTACGCGTTTGCCTCCCTGGATTTCGTGCGCCAGCAAGCGGTTCGTTATAACAAAACGGGCCAACCCTTCTTCGGCTTATTCGCGGCACAAATCCCACATGCTCCCTTCAATGAAATCCAGAAGCTCCCCGATTGGGACCAGGCTTACAAGGACAAGCCTTACTTTCAGAACTTATCCGACCAGTCCAAGCAGTGGTGCGCCATGGTCACCCGGATCGATGCTCATTTCGGTAATCTGTTAGATGCACTGGACGATCCGAATGGAGATGGCGATACTTCGGATTCGGTAGCGCGGAACACTCTGGTGGTTTTCCAGTCAGACAACGGCGGGCCCAAGGGGAGCAGCCGGGAGGAACTGGATGCCAATGGCGGTTTGCTGGGTTTCAAGGGGAGCATCTACGAGGGTGGAATTCGTGTGCCGACCATCATGCGCTGGCCGGCTAAAATCACTAAGGATTCAAAACTGAAGGCTGGTTCGAATACGGACTTGGTCATGGACTGTTCCGACCTGCTGCCTACTTTTTGTGAACTGGCAGGAGCTACTACGCCGGTCGGTTTGAGTGGTGTTTCCCTGGCCCCAACCCTGACGGGCGAAGGGGAGCAGCGGATACGCGAATTCCTTATTCACGAGGCGGGTGGCCAAGCTTCTATAATACGAGGTCGTCATAAGCTGATTCGTCCGCGGGCAAACACCAAGGGCATCAAGCCTGGCGGAAAGAAAATAAAGGCCTACAGAACAGCTGAAACGGGAAAGGGCTCTGGAAAATTTCAGCTCTACGATTTGAAGGATGACCCGGCTGAGAAAAACAATATAGCCCCCAAGCATCCGCAATTGGTCAAGAAGCTCAATGAGCTGTTGACGGGTGAGCGAGTGGACGAGGCGGTGGGCTTTGCCAACACCTATCATTCCTGGCAGGGGCCCAAGGATACCTCCATCGCAAAGGCTTCCAGTTGGAGCGATTACATTTATCAAAACTCCGGCGTCACCTATATGCAGGAAAGTGGTTCCCCAAAAGCATCTTGGTGCGCTAAAATTGCCCAAGGCTCAGCCCTAGCCGACAAGGACGCTGCATTTCTCGGGCTTGAAATCAGCGGCAAACTAACGGTGAAGTCCGGAGCAAACGTCGAAGCCCGCAACGAGCTTCGGGTCGGAGACAAAGGCCAATTGATCCTCCAAGGCGGTTCGGTTGAATCCCTGCGCTGGGTGGACGTCCAGGAAGGTGCCGTCTTGGCGGGCCATGGCGTTGTGAACGCTGCTCTTTACTCTAAAGGCACACTGGCTTTGAGTTTGGGCAAGCCCCTGGTGGTAAAAGGCCCCGCCCAACTCTCCGGAAAACTAAGCTTGATCGGGCAGGGTAAGGTAAAGAGCAGTCAAAGCATTACCGTGCTCAAGGCAAAGTTAATTTCCGGACGTTTTGTAAACAACGAGGTTTCGTTTGCGGGCAAAAGCTACACCATTGGTTACACCGAGACCTCAATCACCCTAACGGCCAAGTAATCATGATGAGACTAAACTTAACCCGATGGATCGCTGCGCTGCACCTCGGTTTTTACTTTCCCGTTTCCAATGCGAGCGCCCAAGAAAAACCGTTCCGTCCGGAGGCAGGAAAATTTCCCTCGCTCGCTCAGGCGCATGGCTTCCGCGGTGAACTGACCTTTGTCGACCACGCCAACCGCCGTGGCAGTCTCCGTATTCAGGCTGAAGGCAAGTACTTCCGCACCGCGCCACACCCCTTCGCCATGCTCCCCTACGGCGTCATTCGCTATCATGGTGCACCGGCCGGTCTGCGGGACATTCCCATCGGCACCGTGCTCCATGCCCGGGGCTTTCTCCCGCCGGATCCCAAGCTCTCTTCTGTGCCGGTCTTACCCGTCAACAACCGGGAAAAAAAGTACGGCTACTCAGGAACAGGAGTTGCCCCGGCCGAAAACCACCTCATCTTACTCGAGGACGAACCCAGTTTCTGCCAACGTGAAGGTAAAGTCTGGAGGCTTCAGGAAATGGAACTCCAGGACCTCGCCGGTAAGATCGTTGCCCGCCGCGAACCCAAAACCGGCGGCACCAAGGCCGAGGAGGAAA
>CAJWMQ010000068.1 GCA_913042895.1 uncultured Verrucomicrobiales bacterium
CATGGCTGCTTGTGGTCAATTGGTGGGAAAGGTAAATGACAGGACCAATAGAAAAAAACGTTTTACAAAAGAAAATAAAATTATTGAAACAAAGTCCTTAGTTTAATATGAGATAAGATCAATTTTAATTTGTATGCTTAAAAATTTTCTAATCATTCTTCTTGGCTTAATAATCGGACTTGTAATTGGTGGCTACTACTTCATATTCATCTATTAGGTGGAGGCTTTAATGAAATCGCGGCGGGTGGAATCGGTGTGATTGCTCATGGTGAAAACGCTGCATCAGGTTAGGCGTGAGCCCGCGCGGGGTCAAGTGGCGCTTTAAGACCTGTATTCCTTGACTTATGGCAAATATTTCGGTTTAACGGGCTGAGGGGGTGAGGCACATTGCCTCGATAACAAGAGGAGGGAAGTTCCCAACTTCCAGCGCGTTTTTTTCACGCAATCAAATCAGACAACATGGACAAGAATATCTATCTAATTCCAGCGGCCGGAGTGTTGGCCTTGCTGTTTACCTATCTGAACGCGCAATGGGTGGCTCGCCGCGAGGTCGGCACCGACCGCATGAAGCGGATTTCCACCTACATCACCGACGGCGCCATGGCGTTTTTACGGGCGGAATACTCCAAGCTGGTTTACTTTGTGGTCGCTGTGGCTGTGCTATTGGCGATCACGCAGGGTAGTCAATCGAGCCCGCTGATCGCGCTGTCGTTCGTGGTCGGCGCCACGTGTTCGGCTTTGGCCGGACTCATCGGTATGAAGGTGGCCACTAAGGCCAACGTGCGCACGGCTAACGCCGCCCGCACTGGTCTGAACCCCGCACTCAACGTCGCCTTCCGCGGCGGCTCGGTCATGGGCATGGGCGTGGTGGGACTCGGAGTGTTGGGACTTTCACTGCTCTACATTTTATACAGCGGCCAAGGCTGGGAGATTGGAAAAACCATTAGCGTGCTCACGGGCTTCAGTTTTGGCGCGTCCTCCATCGCGCTTTTTGCGCGTGTGGGTGGCGGCATCTACACCAAGGCGGCTGATGTGGGCGCCGATCTGGTGGGCAAAGTGGAGGCGGGCATCCCGGAGGATCATCCGCTGAACCCGGCTACCATCGCCGATAATGTGGGCGATAACGTGGGCGACGTGGCGGGCATGGGCGCCGACCTCTTTGAAAGCTACGTAGGCTCGATGATTGGCGCGATGGTGCTCGGTGCCCTTTTTGTGGCTACCTTTGGCCAGATCGAAGGGTACGAGGTATTTAACGGATTGGGTGCGGTTTTGCTGCCGTTGTTTCTCGCGGCCATGGGCATCATTGCCTCGATGATTGGTGCGCAGTTTGTGAGTGTGCAGGAAGGCGGTAATCCTAAGAGCGGGTTAACGCGCGGGGAACTGATTGCCGCGTTGATCATGCTGGTTGGCGCATTTTTCCTAATCACCAATCTGCTGCCCGAGGCGTGGACATATAATGGCAAGGAATATACGGCCATGGGAGTCTTTTGGGCGAGCCTGATGGGCTTGGCCTGTGGAATTGCGATTGGTCTGGTTACCGAACATTTCACTGGAATCAATACGGGGCCAGTGATGGAGGTGTCGCGGAAATCGGTGACCGGCAGTGCTACGAACATCATCGCCGGCATCGGCTGCGGCATGCGGTCGACGACTTTCCCGATCATCTTTATCGCGATTGCGATTCTGGGAGCGTATTCATTCGCTGGCCTGTATGGCATTGCGATTGCCGCGGTGGGTATGCTGGCGAACACTGGCATTCAGCTAGCGGTGGATGCCTATGGGCCGATCGCCGATAACGCCGGCGGTATCGCCGAGATGAGCGAATTACCCAGAGAAGTGCGCGAACGCACTGATAGCCTTGATGCGGTGGGCAACTCTACCGCGGCTATCGGCAAGGGCTTCGCCATCGGCTCGGCGGCCTTGACCGCGCTGGCTTTGTTCGCCGCGTACATGGGTGTGGCCAAAATTGATGCAATTAACCTTTCCGATCCCAATGTGATGGCCTGTTTGTTTGTGGGCGCGATGTTGCCGTATCTGTTTTCCGCCATGGCGATTGATGCGGTGGGACGCGCGGCGATGTCGATGATCCAGGAAGTGCGCCGACAGTTTGCCAATATCCCGGAGCTGAAGGCGGCGCTCGGCAAGATGCAGGAAAATGGCGACAAGCCGATCGAGGAATGGAGCGAGGAGGACCGGCGCGTTTACGAGGCCGCTGACGGCAAAGCCGAGTATGCCAGCTGCGTGGCGATCTCCACCGATGCGGCCATCAAGGAGATGATCAAGCCCGGCGTGCTGGCAGTGTTGACGCCGGTGGTTGTGGCCTTCGGGTTCAAGTACGCCACCGACGCGGCGACCGCGGCGCAAGCGCTGGGAGGATTGCTCGCGGGCGTGACGGTCAGCGGCGTATTACTCGCGCTGTTCCAGTCCAACGCCGGTGGTGCGTGGGATAATGCCAAAAAGATGTTTGAAGTAGGCGATGGCGTGGAAGTGGACGGCGTTTATCATAAGAAAGGCAGCGAGGCCCACAAGGCCGGCGTGGTGGGTGATACTGTGGGCGATCCACTCAAGGATACCTCCGGACCGTCCCTCAACATTCTGCTCAAGCTCATGAGCGTGATTGCGCTGGTGATCGCGCCACTGCTGGTGGACGGGGCCTCGGATTCGGCGGGCGGCGCAGAAGAATCAGGCGGGGCCAATGTTGAGGAGACTCAGGGAACAACGCCGGACGAGAATACCACCGATGATAATTCGGAAAATGCCAACAACGAAAACGGCGGCGAGAATTCCAATGCGAACTCCACTACGGATGAGAATAACGGCCAAACGCAGCCGGAATCCGGTGGGGGCAATTAACGCCTAGAATTAACCTCTCTGAAGAGGGCCGCCCTTCGGGGCGGTTTTTTGTGGTTAGTCGCGATTCTTACGGCCGGCTTCAGCGGCGGCGGCGTGGCAGGCGTCGGCGACCTTCGTGAGTTCTTCCAGAAAGGCATCGCGGCGGTCGGCGGGGAGAGTGGCGAGCATGTCGCCTTGCAGATCGACGGCGCAGTCGCGTAGTTCAGAATATTTCTCACGACCTGCTGGCAGGATGATGATGCGCTTGGCGCGGCGATCGGTCTCATGCGGTTTGCGCTCGAGCCAGTTGTTGTTTTCCATGCGCTCGAGCAGGGAGGCCACGGTGTTGGGATCGCTGCTCATGGCTTGGGTGAGTTCGCTTTGGGTCAGGCCTGCTGCATCCCCTTCGCATAAGGTGCGTAAAGCGGTGAATTGATCCGGAGTAGCACCCGCATGGCTGATTTGGCGTCGGAAGGCCTGATTTAGGCCGTACCAAGCGCGTCTTAATAGCAGGGGAAGTCGCTTCCTTTCAGGGGAATCAATTGGTAAATCGTCGTTAAATTCTTCAGTTGCCATTTGTTCGTCACAATCGTACGTACAGGTACGATTTCTGCCTTGCATTTCACGGCGAGTAAAGCCATTGATTTCCGCGGTCCTGTGAACAACGGCATGCCGTTCCGTCGTGGATGGCGTGTGCAGGGGCACAAACCTTGTTGAAACATTATGAAGTTGAATAAATTTGCCGCAATAGCGGTTCTCGGTGCCTTCGCCCTTTCCTCTTTTTCTTCCCAAGCAGCTGTAAACGGCTGGACCAATTGGCGCGGACCGCACCAGAACGGAGTGACTGACGAGAAGGGGTTGCCCGACCAGATTGATCCGGCCCAAAATCTCCTATGGAGCTACGATATAGCCGGTCGCGGCACGCCTGTTGTCGCAAACGATAAGGTGTACGCTTGGGGTTATCGCGGTAAAGGACCAGATTTGCAGGAGGTCCTACTCTGCTTGAACGAGGCAGATGGTAAACTACAATGGGAGCATGCCTACAACGACTACCTGAGTGACACGGTTTATAGTCGTTATACCGTAGGCTCGCCCACAGTGGATGCCTCAACAGGTTGGGTTTACCTGATGACCACTAATGGTGGAGTGAAATGCTTTAGCCCCGATGGGAAGATGCAGTGGGAGTATTCACTGATGGAGCGTTTTGGTCGTTTGACATTCCCCAACGGTCGTACCGGTGCGCCTGTGATTGATGGCGATTTGGTGATCGTGCGTGGTGTCACCAGTTATTGGGGTAAGCAGGGGCCAGCTCGAGATCGTTTTTATGCCTTTAATAAAACTACAGGTGCCGCCGTATGGGCTAGCACACCCGGCGTGGCCCCGAAGGATAGTTCCTTTTCCACTCCCGTTCTTGCTAATTTGGGCGGACGCCGTGTGTTTTATGTCGGCACGGGTGATGGTAATGTGGTTTGTGTCGATGTGCGCACAGGGCAGGCCCTTTGGCGTTTTCAGGCTTCACAAGGTGGCGTGAATTCCAGCGTGGTAATACATGATGGCGTGTTGGTGACCATTCATGGGAAGGAAAATATTGATGCTGCCGAGGAAGGTCGCATGATCGGTATTAAGCTGCCCAACGAATTGCCCGCGCACGGTGAACCGCAGGTGATTCTTAAAGACAAGAATCTCAAGTTGGCTGACGGGAAAACGTGGGAATTGTGGCGGCACCCTTTCGCTATGTTTACTAGCAGTCCCGTGCTGGCAAATGGCCGGGTTTATCAGGTCACAAAAACCGGGGTGCTAGTTTGTGTGGAGGCTAAGACTGGAAAGCTTCTGTTTACTGAAAAATTAAATAATGAACAAATTCACTCTTCCCCACTATATTCGGATGGTAAGTTGTACATTGGGTTTCCGAATGGCCGTTTCCTCGTGGTAAAGCCCAAGGATGATGGTGTGGATATTCTGAGCGAGGTGAAATTGGAAGGTGGTATCCTTGGTTCGCCAATTGCATGGAACGGAAAGGTTTACATTCACACTATGAGCAAGCTCTATGTGTTCGGCAAAGCTACTGGCGAGAAACCCTCTGCTGCTCTTCCTACTGCTGCTCCCAAGCCATTGGATTCTAAGGCCGTAGCCTTACAAATCGTGCCCGGTGATATTCTTTTGAAACCTGGCGAAAAGTTGGAGCTTTCAGTTAATAAAATCGACCAGTACGGCAATTTGGTGGAAGCCAATGTAAAGGCTGGGTTTGCTAAATACATCCCGCCGACGGCTAAGGTGAAAACGCAGATGAATGCGAATGTGGCCGATAACATCATTACTGCTGATGCCGGTAATGTCTCAAGTGCCGGCGCTTTCAAGGCCACTAGCGCCGACGGCCTCACCGGCCTGTTGCGCGGTCGGATTCTGCCGAAGATCCCCTACGAGCAAGATTTCGAAGGGTACGATCTCACGGTCGATCACCCGGGAGATGGCGTGAAGTACGCCTTTCCGCCCTTGGCTTGGACTGGCGCTCGTCTCAAGTGGGAGGTGCGTGATCTGGATGGCAATAAGGTGTTTCGAAAGACGCTAGACCGTGTGCTTTTCCAGCGCGCGATTACGATCTTCGGCGATCCCACCTCCAGCAATTACACTGCCCAGGCCGATGTGATGACCGACGGTAACCGGCGCATCAAGGGAAACGTTGGTGTGATTAACCAGCGTTACTTTATCACGCTGATCGGCAACCAACAGATTCTTGAAGTCAGCTCCAACCATGAGCGAGTGAAAGAGAGCGTCCCTTTCAAGTGGTCTCCCAATCAATGGTACACCCTTAAGAGCCGTGTGGATGTGGCGAAGGACGGTTCCGGCGTCGTGCGCGCCAAGGCATGGCCCAAAGGCGAGCCCGAGCCAAAGGACTGGACCATTGAGGTCAATCACAAGAACGCCCACAAGCTGGGTGCCCCCGGCATCATCGGTTTCTCCCCGCAGAGCCTGAAGCCTGTTTATATCGACAACATCAAAATCACCCGGAACTAAACTTCAATCCGAACACAAGTATTTAAAACCATGAAAAGTAATTCGTTCTTCCTGATGGGCGGCATTAGCCTGCTAGCAGCCTCCGGCATCATCATGACGCAGACCAACTGCGGACAAACGCCCGGCACAGACGCGACAGCAGAGGTGCCTTTAACTGATAACCCTGAAGCATCAACCGAAACCGCCGAAACCGCCGAAACCACTTCCACCATTTCGCCTACCAAAGCGGTTGGGTCTACCGGGCAGGACTGGCCCGTATGGTCTGGCAACGGCGACGGCAACCTCTTTTCGCCTGAGAAAGGTATCGCCGCCAGCTTCGATCCCGGCAAGTTCAAGAAGGGGACAGAGGAGGTAGATCTTTCCACCACAACAAATGTGAAATGGGTAGCTAAACTTGGTTCGCAGGCTTATGGCAACACGACTGTTTCGAATGGGAAAGTATACGTTGGCACCAATAACGAGAGCCCACGCGACGAACGCCACATTGGTGATCGTGGGATTGTCTACTGCTTGGACGAGAAGACGGGGGATTTGGAATGGCAGTTGGTTGTTCCCAAGCTTGGTGCGGGCAAAGTAAGCGACTGGGAATATCTCGGCATTTGTTCGAGCCCCGCCGTTGAAGGCAATCGCGTGTATGTGGTCGCGAATAGAAGTGAAATTCTCTGCCTCGACACTGAAGGTTTGAAAAACGGAAATCAAGGTTTTCAGGGGGAAGCAACTTTCATGGTCGACAAGGGTAAAGAACCATTGGAGCCCACCGAAAAGGATGCCGATATTATTTGGCGCTTTGATCTGCGTGAAGAACTTGGGGTGTTTCCGCATAACATCGCTAGTTCCTCGGTTTTAATCTTAGGTGATCTCCTTTTTTGTACCACTTCAAATGGTCAGGACTGGAGCCACCTCAATATTCCTGCTCCGCAAGCTCCTTGTGTTGTGGCTCTGAACAAAAAGGACGGCACTCTAGCGGGTGAGGAAGCAGAGGGAATTGGTCAGAAGATTATGCATTGCAACTGGTCTAGTCCTTCAACAGGTAAAGTGAACGGCAAAGACGCGGTGTTTTTTGCCGGAGGTGATGGAGTGCTTTACGCATTCGATACCAAGTTTGAGAAGGACGAGGACGGCTTTGATCTATTCAAGGCACTTTGGAAATATGACTGCAACCCAGAGGAATATAAGAAGGATGAGGAAGGGAATGAAATCAAATATCCGGCCGCGGAAGGCCCAAGTGAACTGATTGCGACTCCCACCTTCCACAATGGCCACGTATACGTCGCCATTGGGCAGGATCCTGAGCATGGAGAAGGACTTGGCAATCTCGTATGTCTTGATGCTGATACCGGTAAAAAGGTTTGGGACTATCGCAAGATCCAAAGAACTATCTCCACCTGCGCAATTGACCCGGAAAGTGGGCTTCTAATTGCTTCGGACTACACCGGTTACGTTTATTGCCTCGATTCAAAGACGGGGAAAGAACATTGGGTATACGACACCAAGGCGCATATGTGGTCGAGCCCGTTTGTGGCCGACGGCAAAGTCTACATCGGTGATGAGGACGGCGATCTGGTCGTGCTGCCGCTTAAGGCGGATTTCGACCCCAAGAACGACGATCCCATTTTCGAGACCAACATGCTCGTGCCGATCTACTCCACGCCCGTCGTGGCCAATGGCACGCTGTACGTGGGTACCCAAACCCACCTCTACGCCATCGAAGAAAAGGCTGGCAAGTAATCGCGTCCAGCCCGGACGTCTACTAAGATGCGGTATTTTATCGTCGCCCTCGTGGTGTCTCTTGCGTGGCTCCACCAAGACTGGTTTATATGGCCGTTTTTGGGGGAGTTGTACGAACAGCAGAACTATGTTCCTACGTTTGTCAATGATCTGTCTGAAGACGAACAGTTAGCATACACCGCGGCGTTTTCCCGAAATCAGGAACACGAGCTGGTAGTGGGATTACCATTGGGCGTCCATTTTCAAATGTTCCTCTCATTCGCCACAGCGGCCGTGGCCCTGCTCGCCGTCTGGAAAGCATGGCCAACTGAGCTGGAACGTTGGGCCGAAGCCGGTAACCGTGGTAATCGCGGTGACGGTAATCGCGATCGTGGTCGAGGCCGGGGAAGAGGCGATCGTAACCGCGGAGGACGCAATCGTTCGCGTGGAGAGGGGGATAAAAACTCCGGCCGTTCGGCCAAAGATGATTCCTCCCGTTCGCACTCCAAGGAGGGCGGTGATACCTCAGACCGCCCGCGTCGGCGCCGCCGTCGTGGTGGTCGTGGTGGCAATGGCGGGGGCAACTCACAATCTCAACCTAAGGCGGGCGAATGAATCTCCTAGCTGCCGCTTCCGAATCCAGTCTGCCGCTTTGGATGGTAGGCGCATATCTCGTCGCCCTGCTCGGCTTGGGCATCTTCAGCAGTACGCTGTTCCGTGGCACGAGCAAGGACTACTTTGTCGCCAGCCGATCCATCGGTCCGTTCATGCTGTTAATGAGCGTGTTTGGTACCACCATGACCGGTTTCGCGCTGGTCGGTTCCACCGGCAAAGCTTTCATGACCGGCGTGGCCACATTCGGCGCCGTGGCGGTGTGGAGCGGGATTATCCATTCCTCAGTGTTTTTCATCATCGGCACCCGCCTGTGGGCTATTGGGAAACGGCTGGGGTATGTGACGCAGGTTCAGTTCTTCCGTGAACGTTTCCAGTCGCACACCCTCGGCACAGTGCTCTTTGTCCTGCTGGTATTGTTCATCATTCCCTACCTACTGATCGGGATTATCAGCGCAGGTAAATTCATGGAGGGTACCGCGGATATTACCCCGTGGAAAACAGGTTTGGTCATCTGTAGCGTGGTGCTTACCTACGTCTTTCTGGGTGGCGTCCGCAGTGCGGCATGGGCGAATACTTTTCAAACCCTAGTCTTCATGCTCACCGGCGTGGTCGCCTTTGCCATGATCGCCAAGGCGGTGGCTGCTAAAACCGATGAAGGTCCTGGGACATTTCTTCAGAACGTGAAGCGGTCCACTGAATTTGTGGAGGAACACAAGCCGGCCCGATTAACCCGGGGCATCCATCCCGCGACCTTGGCTGAGTACCAGGAATACGAAACATCTCTGGGGAAGTATGAGGAGTACGAAAGTTTGAAGGACACTTGGGATGCGCTGGTCCAGGATATGGGTGGGGAAGAACTGGCGGCCACGGTCATGGACAAGCCAGAGCTTGTGGAAAAGCCCGAGTTCATGGCCTCGCCTAAGCCCTCCATGACCAAGTTGCTTTGGATCACTTACCTGTTTATTCCACTGAGTATCGGCATGTTCCCGCATGTGTTCCAGCACTGGCTGACGGCCAAATCCGCAAAGACTTTCCGGCTGGCCATCGTGGCGCACCCAATTTGCATCGCCGTGGTGTGGCTGCCGTGTGTAATCATTGGTACTTGGGCGGCGGGATTGCATGAATTTGCGTTGAAAGGTGAACTTCAACCGGAAAATATAATTGAGCCCTTTGCTGATCTCAAAAATCCCAGTGATGTGCTGGGAGTCATGGTGGGCCACCTCGTGCAGAGCCCATGGCTCACAGGACTACTAATGATCGGCGTACTGGCGGCCATCATGAGTAGTTTGGATTCCCAGTTTGCCTGTCTCGGCACCATGTTCACCAACGACATTATTCTACCTTGGAAAGGAAAGGATTATTTCAGTGATTCGGACACGGTGAAGATCGCACGATATTTTGTAGTAGGCGTGGTGGTGGTGGCATATCTGCTTTCCTTTGCACTGATGAAAACGGCCAGCGTGTTCAATCTCGGCATGTGGTGTTTCAGCGGATTTTCCGCCCTGTTCCCGATTGTTTTTGCCGCGTTGTACTGGAAACGGGCCACCGCAGTGGGCGCCTATGCCTGCATTGCGGTGACCGCGGTGCTTTGGGTTTTGTGGTTTCAGGAATCAGGTTATGGAGCGAACAAGGGCTTCACAGTGCTAGGCATGCTGCCCATGGCACCGTTGACGATCTCCTCCGCGCTGGCCCTGATCATTGGTTCGCTGGTTAGCCGGGCGCCGGAGGAACGGCAGATTAACAAATTTTTCCCGAGCAAAGCGCGCTAAGGTGGCACGCCGTTTGACGGGTAAGAACCCATAAGCGAAGTTCAGGCTCGCCTGAGATAGGATTAATTATGTCAGATTTGAATCAAAAAGTGCAGGAGGCAAAGGCACAGTTGGATGCGCATGCCGTTGAAATTGTGAAGTGGCATTTCTCGCCCGAGACCGGCAGTCCGTTTTGGCTCGATTGGGCCAAGGAAGCCGGTTGGAATCCGGCCGAGGAGATCACGTGCTTTCAGGATATCGTGGCGAAGTTCCCGCATTTCCAAGACGAATGGCTGCGCGATCTGCCCAACGAAATTTGGCGACCCAAGGCGTTTGAAGGCCAGCCCTTCAGCATTTTTGAAACCGGCGGCACTACCGGCATGCCCAAGCAGCGCATTGGCTGGGAGGATTACAAGATCGATTACAGTGCCTTTTCCGAGACGCTGAGTGACGAGCATTTCCCGCGTGATCATTACTGGATGATGGTGGGTCCCACCGGCCCGCGGCGTCTGCGGTTGGCGATTGAGCACCTAGCCAATGTGCGGGGTTGTTCCTGTTATTTTGTGGACCTCGATCCGCGCTGGGTGAAGCGTCTCATTGCCTCCAAGCAATTTGATCAGGCGCGTGCCTACATGGATCACGTGATCGATCAGGCCACAACGATCTTAAAACACCGTAGCGTGAGTGCCTTGTTCACCACTCCCAAGTTATTGGAAGCAATGGCTGAAAGAAAGGATCTGATTAAGGCCGGTATCAAGGGTGTATTTTGCGGCGGCACCACGATGGATAAGCAATACACTCGCTTTCTTGTGGAGGAAATATGCGAAAACCAAATCGGCTTTGTACCCACTTACGGCAACACGCTGATGGGGCTGGCACGACATCGGCCGTTTGGAGCGGATAATGATTACTCCATTACCTATCACGCGCCGCAACCGCGTGCGGTCCTTCGTGTTGTGGATCCAAAACAGACCGAAAATCTCGTGAATTACGACGACTGGGGTCGAGTGGAGTTGACCACCTTGACTAAAGAATTCTTCATGCCGCGGTTCTTGGAACGCGACGAAGCCATCCGGCGCGCCCCGTGGGATGACGATCCGTGGGATGGCGTTGCCGAGGTGCGGCCGTTTGGCGCCATGGAAAAGACCATCGTGGAGGGAGTTTACTAAAATGGCCATACCGCATATCCCTTGCCTTCGTCTCGGCGATCCGTACGTGAGCCTCAATCAGATTGAAGTTAACGATTATCGTGATGGGGCAGTGAAAGCCACCGTGAGCCAAGTCAATGCCGGCGTGATTCGGCGCGATCTTGAACGCATGGATGAAGCCCGTGCTGCTCTGTGTAAATTCTCCACGGCCGAGCTCATTGCTATCGGCGCGAAGGCCGGTGAGATATTTCTCAATGGCGAGGTGCAAATCGGGGTCGATGGAGAAACCCAGTCGCCGGGGCAATACATCGAAACCTTGTCCTCCACCAGCGGCCTGCCGCACGTGATGGTGAAGCGTAACATGGACAAAATACATTACGCACTGACCCACATGGATGTGGTGCTCAATGGCCTTACACGAGGTATTGATCCTGCGATTCTCGATGCGGGCGTTGGTGAACAATTTGGGACTCAGGTCTGTTTTTACCCCACCTCCAAGGCACTCGGGCTGGTGATGCCCAGCAACTCGCCGGCGGTGAATTCCCTGTGGCTTCCGGCCGTTGCTCTGAAAACGCCGATCATCATGAAGCCCGGCCGCGACGAGCCGTGGACGCCGATCCGCTTGATTCAGTCCTTCATCCAGGCCGGTTGCCCAAAGGAGGCGTTTGGCTTTTATCCGACCGATTACGAAGGAGCGGCGGATATTCTAAACCGCTGTGGACGTGCGTTGATTTTTGGCGATAAGAGCACTACGGACCAGTACGCTAACAATCCCGCCATCCAAATCCATGGCCCCGGCTGGAGCAAGATTCTCATCGGCGACGATGAGATCGAGAACTGGCGCGACTACATTGACCTCATCGCCGGCTCCATCGCCGATAACGGTGGTCGTTCCTGCGTGAACGCTTCCGCCGTGGTGGTGCCCAAGTATGGTCGGGAAATTGCCGATGCACTGGGCCAGAAGCTCGGCCCGGTGAAGCCCACCACCGTGGACGATCCCGAGGCCAAGCTTTCCGGTTTTGCCAATCCCAAGATGGGCGAATGGATCGATGGCGCGATTGATGCTGATCTCGAGGAGGCCGGTTGCGAGGAGATGACCGCCAAGTATCGCGAAGGCGACCGCAAAGTGGTCACCGATGGCGGCACCTATCTACGGCCGACCATTGTGTATTGCGAATCCTTCGAGCACCCCTTATCCAACCGCGAGTTTCTGTGTCCGTATGCCAGCGTGGTGGAAGTGCCCCAGGCGGAGATGCTCAATCAAATTGGCGAGTCCTTGGTCGTCACCGCCATCACGAACAATGAAGCGTTTCAAGCGAACCTGCTCGCCTCCCCGCTGATTGAACGTCTGAATCTTGGGCCAATTTCCACCATGAAAATTTCATGGGATCAGCCGCATGAAGGCAACATGTTTGAGTTTCTCTACAAACGACGCTCCATTGGCATGGCGGCCTGATTGAACACCACCTCGATCTCCGGCGTCCGATCCACCGATGAGCCACCCAGCCGAACTCGCCGACCAAGCCAGCTTCGATGCTCAGCTGCATCTGCGGCTGGTGTTTGGCAATGGCACGCTCAATCGGCTTGGGGAAATGGCCAAGGAAAACGGGGCCGGCAAGGTGTTGCTGGTCACGGATCCGGGCATTCGATCTGTGGGTCATGTGGACCGCGCGCAGGCCAGCTTGACGGCGGCCAATGGCACGTTCTTTTTTCAGCTCAAGGGCTGCCTTTTCTTCTGCAGCAAGATCGCTAGAAATGTGAGGTGCGAACACATGCGATGCATTTTGAATGTTTACAACAACACCGTTTGCGAGATCAGATCCGCGAGCATTGCACTCGAAAACAACTCGTCGGATGAGCTCCGGGGTGGCAGTAGACACTTCGGCAACCTCTTGTGTGGCGACTTCTTCAACTTGTGGTACGGCGATAGCAGATGCAGCTGGGCGTGACATTTAGATACAATGTTTCCCTTATAAATACCTCGTTTTATTTCTTTAAAAAATGGCATGGGCAGAAAGGACTTTCCACACAGTGCCGCCCCCAAATGATGAAGTAGACCCTATAGAGGAGCAGAGGCTTAATAAGGTTCTGAAGAATATGCCTCCATTTATTAAATTAAGTTCTAGGAGAGCAAGAAGAGCCTTAGTGGCATACGAAGAAATGAAACAAAGACATATTGAAGCTTTGCGCAATAACCCAGTATTTAAATTTGTGATGCTTGTTGCTGGTCTAACAAACGAGAGAATTGAAAAATATTGGAAAGGTAATTCGGTTAGTCCTTTTTCAGAGTCACACACACCTAGAAATACGAATATTGATAAAGAAGATTTGGAAATGCTTGTAAGGCGTGCAAGAGAAAAGGCTTTTGCAGACTTGCATCAGTTTTGTGGTCCAATTACAGCGATTCCAATGTATAGGCGTGCTAGACGAGCAGCACTCAGGCCTTCCGAAAATGATGATTTTACAGGAGGTGAAACACCATTGCCTGATGGTGAAACCGAATCTGCTTTGTATGGTGCTGCAGATGGGCGTGCTGACGACCCTGCTCCAGCGGCAGGTGCAGTGCCTCCTGGTCAAAATTTTCCAAGTGGTGTAAAGTATGTGTATAATAAAATGAATCCAAGTAATTATACAGTACTTCAACCTAAAGACATTGGAAAAGAAAAAGGATTTTGGGGATGATTTTAGAAAATAAGGATTGTTTAGAATTTCTATCAGAGTTAGACAGTGAATCTGTAGACTTAGTTCTAACAGACCCACCATACTATATAGGTTTCGATGGTGGTAAGGGTTGGGACTCTCAATGGGATACAGAAAAAGATTATTTAGATTGGTGTATGGAATGGAGTGAAGAATGTGCTAGAGTACTAAAACCAAATGGTTGTATGTATGTTTGGGGTACTACTAAAACAGATACATTTTTGAAATACAAATTAGATGTACTAAATTCACTTGAGGATATGGTTTATCAGAGTTGGATAATATGGTCTTATGATTGGGGTGGTAGAACAAAAAAGAATTTTGCTAGAAAACACGAAGACTTACTTATGTATTCTAAAGGTAAAGAATTTATGTTCAATAGAGATGATGTTAGAATACCTTATATTATGAAGAAGAGTGTTCGTAAAGGTGTGGATTTGAATCCACTTGGTAAAATACCAACAGATGTATGGCCTAAGAATAATCATACCACATCAAAAGAATATGCTGGGTGGCATCCAACACAAAAACCTATTGAGTTATTAGAAAGAATCATAAAGGCTCATACAAATCCTGGTGATGTTGTATTAGATATATTCAATGGAAGTGGTAGTACAACAATAGCTTGTGCTAATACAGATAGAGAGTTCTTAGGATGTGAATTGGATAAAGAATATTATGATAAATCATTACAAAGAATTGACGAATTGGTTGGTATAAAAAAGTTTACAAGTAACAAACTAATTGATATATTGAAATGAACGATTTTTTTCAAGATATAGACGAAAGTAGAGAATACAAATATAAATGTTTAGTATATCCTAATATAACTTTTCAAAGGGATTTTACTAAAGATAGTTATTATATTATAATGTCTAGAATATTAGAAAATCTTACAAAGTTAAGACCTGATATTCACTTTACGGT
>CAJWMQ010000069.1 GCA_913042895.1 uncultured Verrucomicrobiales bacterium
GAACGCGCTCACCGAACTGGGCGAGCTGGCCAAGACGCCCGAGGCGAACATCATCAAGCTGCCGAACATCAGCGCGTCCATCCCGCAACTGGTGGCGGCGATTGAGGAACTGCAGGCGAATGGATTTGCGGTGCCGGACTTTCCGGAGGAGCCACAAACGGATGCCGAGAAGGACGTTCGCGCGCGGTATGCGAAGGTGCTGGGCAGTGCGGTGAATCCCGTATTGCGCGAGGGCAATTCCGATCGTCGCGTGGCGGCACCAGTGAAGGCGTTTGCCCAAAAGAACCCGCACTCGATGGGCGCGTGGTCGGCTGATTCCAAAAGCCACGTGGCGCACATGGACGATGGCGATTTCTATGGCGGTGAACAATCGCACGTGATGGCTACAGCCGGCAATGTCCGCATCGAACTGCAAGCTGACGGCGAAACCACCGTACTTAAGGACGGCCTCGCACTGCTCGAAGGCGAGGTGATTGATGCCGGCGTGATGAGCACCCGGGCGCTCCGCGAGTTCATGGCCCGCGAGATCGCCGATGCCAAGAAGCAGGGTATTCTCTTTTCGCTCCACATGAAGGCCACCATGATGAAGGTGAGTGACCCCATCATCTTCGGCCATTGCGTGAACGTGTTTTATGCGGAGATGTTGGAGAAACACGCTGCGGCGCTGGAGTCGATCGGCTTCGAACCGAACAACGGTATCGGTGATTTGTACGCCAAGCTCGATGAGCTGACCACCGATCAACAGGCTGCAATCCGGGAGGACATTGAGACGCTGTATGCCGAACGCCCCGCCCTCGCGATGGTCGATTCCGATCGCGGCATCACCAATCTGCATGTACCCAGCGATGTGATCATCGACGCCTCCATGCCTGCGATGATCCGTACTTCCGGCCGCATGTGGGGTCCGGACGGTCAACCCTGCGACACCAAGGCCGTAATCCCCGATCGCAGCTATGCTGGTGTGTTCCGCGAGACCATTGATTTCTGCAAAGCCAACGGCGCGTTTGATGTCACCACGATGGGCAACGTATCCAACGTCGGGCTCATGGCCAAGAAGGCGCAGGAATACGGTTCGCACGACAAGACCTTTGAAATCCCGCGCGCCGGCACGGTGCGGGTGGTGGATGCCGACGGTAACACGCTGCTCAGCCATGAGGTGGAGGTTGGCGATATTTGGCGCATGTGCCAGACCAAAGACGTGGCCATCCGCGACTGGGTAAAGCTGGCTATCACCCGCGCACGCGCCACCGGTGCCAAGGCGATTTTCTGGCTGGACGAAAACCGCGCGCACGACCGAAACCTCATCGCCAAGGTAAACACTTACCTGCCGAACCACGACACTGAAGGGCTCGACATCGAAATCCTCGCGCCCGTCGAGGCCACCCGCGTCACCTGCCAACGCTGTAAGGACGGCCTGAATTCAGTGTCCGTCACCGGCAACGTACTGCGCGATTACCTCACCGATCTCTTTCCGATTTTGGAACTCGGCACCAGCGCCAAGATGCTTTCCATCGTGCCCCTGCTCGCCGGTGGCGGCCTGTTCGAGACAGGCGCCGGTGGCTCAGCGCCCAAGCACGTACAGCAGTTTAACGCCGAGAATCATCTCCGCTGGGATTCGCTCGGCGAATTCCTCGCCATCGCCGTGTCGCTGGAGGATCTTGGTACCAAGACCGGCAACGCCAAGGCGCTTATCCTGTCGCAAACTCTCAACGACGCCATTGGTCAGTTTCTCGACGAAAACAAATCCCCCTCGCGCAAGGTCAACGAACTGGACAACCGCGGAAGCCATTTTTATCTCGCCCTCTACTGGGCCCAAGCGTTGGCCACTCAAACCGACGAGGCCGACCTCGCCGCCCAGTTCTCTCCCTGCGCCGCGGCCCTAGCCGAAAACGAATCCGCTATCATCGAGGAACTCAACACCCTTCAGGGCCAACCAATGGACATCGGGGGCTACTACCAGCCAAACGAAGAGAAGGCCGCCGCCGCCATGCGGCCGTGTGAAATGTTTAACGAAGCGCTGAGCGCGTTGGGTTAATCGCGTCGCGGCCGTTTAGGACGGTCTTTTTTCTTCGGCTTCTCAACCTTGTCATAGGCCTTGGGCAAGGTGTCCGCCCATTCGGTGGCCTGCCGCTGGAGCCGATGCACCAGCTTGGGTTGCTCATCCACGAGGTTGCGCGATTCGGCGGGGTCCTTGGCCAGGTTATACAGCAATGGTCCGCCGGCTTGTTGGCGGCGTAGGTGGAATTTCCAATCGCCCGTTCGCAGGCTCACCTGTCCGCCTGGCGAGCTATTCCGCCAAAATAACGGAGTGGTGCGCGTGCGTTTGGCGCCGAGCCAGATGTCCGATACATCCTCGCCATCCAAATCAACAGCGGTATTTTTGGTGCCGGTGAGTTTACAAAGCGTCGGCAACCAATCCATGAAGGAGATGACCGAGGTGGTGTTCACCTGATCGGCCGGCACTTTGCCGGGCCAGCGAATGATGAAGGGAACCCGCACGCCGCCTTCCCAATGCGTATGTTTACCACCGCGAAACGGTCCAGGCGTGCCCAGCATGTTTCGGGCAAACTCAATGCGATCGGGAGCTTTGTTCTTTTCATTAGCCAACACCACCGGTGCCGGGCCGTGGTCGCTGGAAAACACAATGATCGTGTTCTCGCGCAGGCCGAGATCATCCACCGCCTTCAGCAGCCGGCCAATGCCGAGGTCCATGCTATACACATCGGCGAGATAATGCCGCATGCCCGTGGTCACATCGCCGCCCAGCTCGCGACATTGGGCAAACTTCGTTTTCATCTCAGGTCCGAACTTCGATTCATCCACCTGCACCTTGGCAAACCGCCCCGCATAGGTCGGCAAAGGCTTCACGGGAAAATGCGTGATGTGGCCCCAGACATTCAGATAAAATGGCTGCTTTTTTCTGGTGGTCTGTTTGAGAAACGCAATCGCGCCATCCATCAGATGCGCGTCCCGGCCACGGGTGGACTTGTCGTCCTTTTCCGCGGCCCCGTTGTTATTAATCACATCAATGCCATACGTGCCCGGCTTGGAATCCGGCCCGATGTGCCATTTTCCAAAATGCCCCGTGCGATAACCGTTGCGCTTGAGCAGCTCGGTGATGGTCACAGAGTCGCCAAAGCCGTGGTTGGCCATATATTTCGCAAACCGAGCCGGATGACGACCGGTCATCGCCCCGGTTCGACTCGGGCAACAGGTCACGCCCGTGACATACGCCTGTGTGTAGCGCGTTCCCTCCTCGGCAAGCTGATCCAACGCAGGCGTCTGGGCATAGGGATGGCCGTAGCAGCCCAAATCGCCATAGCCAAGATCATCAGCAAAGATAAAGATAACGTTCGGTTTGTCGTTCGCCAACAGGCTGCATACACAAACCAATCCGAGCCAAATCATCCTCCTCATTTTGCCGCTGCCTTCAGGGCTTTTTGGATCAGGGCCTTGGTCTTGAGCGAGCCTTCGATCGGATCAACGTCGTGCCCTTCAAACTCGATGGTGATCACGCCGGAGTAATCGGATTCGTAAATGAGCTTCAGCATCCGGTAGTAATCGGTGCGTGTTTCATTGCCTTTGTCATCAAACTTAAGCGCCTTGGCGCATACCGCAGGGGCGTGTGGGAGGCATTTGGTGACGCCGTCGTAGCGATCATACCGTCCGAAGTTGTTGAAGTCCGGCAATAGGCCGGCATTGGGTCGGTCGATTTTTTTTATCGCGGCCAGAAGCCAATCGGGATCCTGCGAATTGCCGCCATGCGGCTCGATGACCACCTTCACGCCGGAATCCTTCGCATAATCGCACAACGCCCCAACTCCATGCGCAGCGTTCTCGGTATTCTGATTGCGGTCGCCACCGGATCGACAGTTTACGCGGATGGCATCGCAGCCGAGTTGTTCGGCGCAGTCGATCCAGCCCTTGTGCTCATCCACCGCGCGCTTGCGGGCGGCTTCATCACGGGCGTCGAGCTGATTCCGGGCGTCCACGAGGATCAGTACGTTTTTCATGCCCTCACCGATGGTGCGCTTGACGAGTTCGCCAACATATTTTTTGTCGGTATGCTTGCCGCCGAATGGGCGGTTCCAATATTCGATATGCGTGATTCCAAGCTTTTCCTTAGCCAACCCGGGATAATCCATATGAGTCAGCTTGCCGCTGCCAATCCAGCGGTTGAAGGTGTATTCCTGAATGCCGATCTGGAAACGGTTCGGGTCATTCTTGTCCTTGGCCAACAAAGTGGGCGCGAAGCTCAAGGCGGGCAAAGCCATCGCGGTCTGGCCAATAAATGTACGACGGGAAAGTGTCTGCATGACCAAATGATGCCGGTCTGATTGAAAAAGAAAAGTTTTTTGGACGAAAGAACCAACCACTAAAGCACAAAGATTCTCAAACTACCCCTGCTCACCACCCACCTTTTCTGTTCAAGATTTGGCGGCTACTCCTTCAGCGGTTCCCAAAAATTGAGGTGTTGCCAGAAGAATCAATAGAACGGTGAATGGAAGTCTGAAAAAAGTGTTATCACTCGATCTCGAATGACGGCGCGGTGGATGTTTGATCAGTTGGATTGGAATGCCTTGCTCAAAACTACGGCTTCCACCAGATCGCGCAGACCGGCGTTGGGCTGCTTCATGCGCGTGGTTATGGCGTCGAGTTGCGGACGATCGAGCGCGATCAATTCGCGGCCAAGCGCGTATGTGAGAAGTTTTTCAGTTAAGTTTCGAGTAAACTGCTCGTGGCGACCCGCCATGAGGCGCCGAAATTCGTCTGGCGTCTTGAAGGTCGCGCCGTCTGGCAATTTACCGGAGGCGTCCACGGGCAGGTTACGTCCGTACTCCGTGCGCCAGCCGCCGATGGCATCGAAGTTTTCCAGCGCGAACCCGAGCGGATCAATCTTGCGATGGCATTCGGCGCAGGTGGCAATTTCCCGGTGTTTCTCTAGCTGACCGCGAATGGTGACCGCGCCTCGAATATCCGGCTCAATTGTCGGCACATCCGGCGGAGGTGGTGGCGGCGTGTAGCCGAGCAGTTTCTCCAACACGTAAATACCCCGGACGACCGGCGACGTGTCCACGCCGTTTGCTGAGGCTGTGAGGAAGGCGCCCTGCCCGATCAACCCACCGCGACCGGTACCCTTTAGCGAAACGCGCTTGAGGGCGTTGCCCTCCACGCCGTTAATGCCGTAATGCAGGGCAAGTTCGCGGTTAAGAAAGGAATAATCAGCGTCCAGAAATTCGCGCGGCGGTTGGTTATGATCGAGTACGTGCCGGAAAAACAGCTCCGTTTCCCGGCGCATGGCGGCCTCGAGGTTGTCGCGGTAGAACACCAGAAATTCCGCGGAAGGTGGCATGGTGCCGATATTGTCGAGGTCCAGCCAGCGACGCACAAAGTGCCGGACAAACCGCTCGGACCGGGGGTCCGTCAACATGCGTTTGACCTGTGCGGTCAAATCGGCCCGCAGTTTGCCGGCAGCGGCCAGCTTGAGGAGTGTGGCGTCCGGCGGCGAGGACCAGAGGAAATAAGAGAGTCGCGCCGCCAGCGCCACTTCGCTCAGCTCCCCATCGCCAAGATTGAGATACAGGAAGCCGGGCGAGCAGAGAATCGCTTGACACCCGAGCTGAAGGGCCTGCAAAGGCTTCACGCCTTCCTTGAGTTTGGCTGTCACGAGTTGCTGGATCGGCTCCAGCTCGCCGGCCAGCGGTGGACGGCGAAACGCTTTCTCAGCAAAGGCTTCCAGCCGGCGAGAAATGGTGGCGGCGTTGAGTTGTTCCGGCTCCAGATCACCGTATAGCGCGCGATGGCCGGCGGTCGGCCAAGCCTCAACGTGCGGTCCTTCCACTTGAATTTCCCAAATGCGCAGGCGCGGGCCGCGATACGCCTTGAGCACGCCGTTCGCCTTTTCGGTGCCGGCTTTCATGTCGACGAACGGTTTGAACTCCGGCTTGTTAGCGGCCAGAGTCGTCAGTACGCGGACCATTCGCTTAGCCGCCAGCGGGCCGTTGCGGAACCGCACTTCCGGTTCATAGCCAGCCTCCATGAACACGGTCCACTCGAACCACTGCGGTTTTTCACTGGTCAATTCAACCCGCGCCAGCGAGGTCATTTTCGAGACATTGCCGGTACTGGTGACACTACCACGACGATCGACTGCGGCGAGTTCCATCACCAAGGGATCGCCGTTGCGAAAATCGCCGAGCGCCTTGCCGTAATTATGCACGCGATCCACCGCGGCAGCCCTCACGCGGATGGTGTAGATGCCGCTCTGGGCTACGCCGCCCTCCCGATGCAATGGCGCGAAGCCGATGTGCCCGCCGCGATAATGGCGCCCCACGAGATCCGTGTACGGCGTGTCGGGAATATACCGGAAGCGGTCGATCTGAAAGAGCTTGGGAAGCTCCGCACCTTCCTTGCCCTTAAAGTAAAACGGCGACTGCTGCACGTATTTCCGGGAGACTGGCCGGGGCCCAAACTGGGTAGACCGGCGAATAGCCTCTTCCGCCGCGATAAAATAGTGGTCCATCAACCGGCCGGAAGTGACCAACTCAGCGCCGTTGTTATCGAACCCGTGCACCTTCACCTCCTCCGGAAAATCCTCAGCGGGATTCCACACGTCCACGTTCAGTCCGAACAGTTCGCCAATTGTCTGCCGATATTCCCAGGAGTTGAGCCGACGCAACACACTACGCCCACCGGCAGCATTACTTAACTCATCCCGGGCTGTTTTCAATTGCCCAGTCAGATGCGCAATCATTGCAGCCCGCTCGGCCGCCGTCGGTTGGGGCTCATCCTCCGGCGGCATCTCGCCCAGATTTAACAGATCGACGATTTCCTGATAACGCTCCAGATCATCGAGCTTCGTGATCCGCGTCGGCAATGTATCAAACCGCCGATCCGCCTTTTGCTTCTGCGGCCCGTGGCAACGGATGCAATGGGTCTTAAGAAAAGTTTGTGCCCGTTCGTCCGCGTCGGCAATGGAAGTGCCTACGAACAAGAGTGCCGCAGCGTATTTAAAAAGCGTGTTCATCTTCACCCAATTTTCATTGGTGAAAACGTGCCGGTGCTGCGGCCAAAACGACTGGCCTCAGAGCCGAACCATTGCAAGACGGACAGCCACAGGTTCGCAAGCGGCACGCGCTGGTCTTGATCAGACGGGCAGACAAGGTGACCGCGGTGTTCAAGACCGCCACCGGCCAAAAGCACGGGAAGGTTCCGGTTGCTGTGACTCGACGCGTCGCTCATGCCACTACCAAAAACAATTAATGTGTTGTCGAAAATCTGGGCTTCCTTCAACCGGGCAATGAAGTTGCTAAGCTTGGTGCTCAGGAAGGATTCAATGATTCTCAACTGATCAATCCGGCCGGGGGCCTTGCCGTGGTGTGAGATTCCGTGGTACCCGTCCAAATCCAACTCGGAGGTACGGAAGCCCATGCCGGTTTCCAGTGTCGCAATGCGCGTGGAATCGGTCTGTAACGCCAGCGCCATCAGGTCATAAAACAGCGCTACTTCGTCAACGTGCTGCCGTTCCTCATCCTGCACCTCGGCAATGGGCGACTTGGGCTTGGGTCGGTCAAGCCATTCCTTCGACATCTGCAAACGCCGTTCCACGTCCCGTACTGAGGTGAGGTATTGGTCGAGTTTACTGCGGTCTTCTGCGTTAAGGGTAAGGTTCAGAGCGCTGGCCGAATCACGCAGGGCGTCGAGCACGCTACCGCGATGTTGGAGTCGCGCGCGTTCCACAGTCCGAGCTTCCTGCGGGGAATTAACGAACAACGCCCGAAACAGCTTGGCGGGGTTGTTGACCGGCGGAACGTGTACGCCGGCGCGCGTCCAACACATGTCGGTGCCGTTGACGATACCGGTGTTGATCGTCGGAAAACGCGTGTCACTGCCGACCTGCTCAGCAGCAGCCTGGTCCAGAGACATATTTTTCTCGGGAAACCCAGAGGATTCTTCTTTCTTAATGCTGGTCAAAAAACCCTGTACCGCCGCGTGACCGCCATTGAGTTCGTGGTCCAGATTCGAGAAAACGGTGAGGTCATTGCGATGAGCCTCGAGCGGCTTCAGCGTCGAGGTTGCCACATAATCTCTCCCGGCATTTTGCGGGAAAAAGTTGCCCGGGTAAAAGCCGAGATGATTGCCCACGCAGACGAGCCGCCGCGGAGTTTTTTCGGCAGACGCCGCGCCCACCGTCAAACTCTCAAAGGCCGGAAGCGTCAGTGCGAAGCCGGTGCCCTGCAGAAAACGGCGGCGACTTAATGAGTTCGTTTTATTCATCAGCAAGAATGTATATCCGGCGAACGGAATAAGTTACGCCAAAACCTCCTTCACCACATGCCCGTGCACATTGGTCAGGCGCCGTTCAAGGCCGTTGTGGTAAAAGCTCAGTCGCTCATGATCAAGCCCCATAAGATGCAGGATGGTGGCGTTAAAATCATAAACGCTCGTGCGATTATCCACGGTCTTAAAGCCGAACTCATCACTGGCGCCGTAGCTCATACCGCCTTTCACTCCCGCGCCGGCCATGAAGCAGGTGAAGGCGCCAGGGTTGTGGTCGCGACCAGTGCCGTTGCCCTGCAGGAACGGCATGCGGCCGAATTCCGTGGCCCACACGATGAGCGTATGATCGAGCAGACCGCGGCGCTTGAGGTCGCGAATCAGCGCAGCGGTAGGCTGATCCATAATCTCCGCCTGCATGGCATGGCTGTCCTTAATGTTCGCATGCGAGTCCCAATTAGTGATGCCGTTACCGCCGGAAGGATCACTCCCGTTGAAGAGCTGAACCACGCGCACGCCCTTCTCGATAAGTCGACGTGCGAGAATACAATTCTTTGCGTACTCCTTGCGCAAATCACTACCGCTTTCCGTGCCGTATTCCTTTTGGATAAACTGTGGCTCATTCGTGACCTCCATCACCTCCGGCACGGAGGTTTGCATCTTGCCGGCCAGCTCGTAGCTCGCAATGCGCGCGGCTAAGTCGGCGTCGCCGGGAAATTTCTCGAGGTGCCGGTTGTTCAGAGACTTGAGCAAATCAACCGTCGCCGCATCGTCGGCCGCGGCAAATTTCTCCGGCCGCTTCAGGTTGTCCGGTGGATTGATCGCCGTAAAATTCGTACCCTGAAATGAAGCTGGCAAAAAGCCGCTGCCGAAATTGTTATTGCCCGAGCGCGCCAACCCGCGCGGATCATTGATCGCCACAAATCCCGGCAGCTCAGCGTTTTCTGTGCCCAACGCATAGGTTACCCACGCACCAAACGACGGGAACCCTTCCATCGTGAAACCGGTGTTGAAAAAGTTTTCGCCCTGCGGATGCGCCGCTGTCTCCGAGTGCAGCGCGTGAAAAAAACAAAACTCATCGGTCAACGCCGCCAGATTCGGCAGCAGATCACTCACCATCTTACCGGTCTGCCCGCGCGGTTTGAAATCCCAGAACGCCTTCGCCACATTTCCCGGCGGCCCCTCGAAGGTTACCTTGGGGATGTAGTCGGCCTTTTGTCCGTGCTGTTTTTCAAGCGCCGGCTTGTAGTCAAACGTGTCCACGTGGCTCACCGCACCCGGACAATAAATCACCAGCACCTGTTTAGCCGGCATTGCGAAATGCCCCGGCCGTGGCGCGTACGGATTGTGTGGATCAATCTCCGGGCGGATCGGTTGTTTGCCGCTGAAACCGGTGGGATCCTCCTCAGCCAACAGGCCGGCCAGCCCCAGCCCTCCCAGCGCGAAGCCGGAGGTTTTCATAAACGAACGCCGGTTCAACAAACCGCGACCCAAGGGTGAAATATGTTCGGCGTTACTCATGGGATGAAGGCAAATTCGTTGCTATTAATCAGAGCACGCGCGACGAATTTCAGGCCACGTTTGTGGGAAACCGCCAGACTGGCTTTCAACTCGGCGGCCTGTGGTGCGCGGCCAAGCAAAAGCTCGAAGCATCGTTTCACCGCCCCGGCGCCCTGCCCTGCTTCCGACTCGGCGCGTTCGGCGATCAACGCCGCTTGTTGTACTACGAAAGGGCTGTTCATCAGGTTCAACGCCTGCAACGGCGTGGTCGAGACCGGTCGTTTGGCGCGCACCTGGCCGCAGTCCGGAAAATCGAACGCCGTAAAAATCTGGTCATCCACGCGCCGCATGCGTTCCTGATACAGCATCCGCCGCCAAGTATGCGGTCCGTGATTATCCACTACCTTCCATTGGGCGTAGGTTTTCTTCACATTATGAATACGATAACTACGCCCGCCGAGGGTCGTATCCAGCTTGCCGGATGCCCGCAGGATGCCGTCGCGAATCACCTCCGCCTCCACCCTGCGTGGAGGAAAGCGCCAAAGCAACGCCTCATCACCGCCGTGCTTGGCCGGGCGGCTCGAGCGCTTGAAGGCGTCTGAATACAACAGCAACCGCAGGGTGTCCTTCACCGACCATGAGGTGGCGTTGCTGCGGATGGGCATCATGAACTCGCTCGCCAACCAGTCGAGCAGCTCGGGATGGCTCGGCTTCGCGCCGGCTTTACCGAAGTCACTTGCCGTCAGCACAATGCCCTGACCAAACACGTGCTGCCAGATGCGGTTCACCATCACGCGCGCCAGCAGTGGATTTTCCCGCGCCGTCACCCACTCGGCAAAACGAGCTCGTCGGGCGGCGTCGGGGGTTTTCGAATTGAGCTTCAGATCGCCCGCCAACAATTCCGGTGCGGCCGGCATCACCTCGGCCCGCAGTGTTTCCGGGCTGCCGCGATGCATCACGCGCGTCACTCCCGGATCAACAAACCGCCCGACAAAGCTCGGGCGCGGCGCCTGTTCCTCGTACTCGCTGATGTGCGTCTGAATCGCCTTCAACGGTGCCGCTCGCACGGCGCGTTCCTTGTTAATCTTCTCGATGAAATGCGTGTCGGCCAGCGTGCGCCACTTTCCGTCAACGCCCTCCCCCTCAATCTTCATGTGGCTGAAGGATAAACCCGGCATGCGCTCGAGATAATCGACCTCGTAATAATATTCACGATTCGTGCTCAGGCGCACAAAGCTCACCGTTTGTGGCTCGGCAAATTCCAGCAACGCCCACGGCTTTTCCTGAGAGCCATTCGGTGCCCGCGCCCGCCAGGCCATCGTGCCGTATTCGCCATCGTTGATACGGCTCACCGTTGTGCGCCCGCGCTGCGCCATGTGATCCGGCCCGCTCACCTTTGTGCCACGCGAAGCCAACGCCACGTTGCCCTGCTTGAGATCCGGTCCGAACAACTCCAGCTCATCCACACCCACGTACGGCGTTTTGAAATTAATCCGGATAGCCTTGAATTTGGCCGCGCCGAAATGCACCTCGCGATAGCCGCCCCAATCTTCCTGCCACGGCCCGGTACCGTGCAGCTTTTTGCGTTCATTTTCAATCGCCTTGAGCAACGCCTCACCCCGCTGGCGCCGCGGATGATCCGGGCCGAATTCTGGCGAGCGACTGCCGAATTCAATGCCCTGAAACACAGCCGCCATCGAGTAATAATCATCGATGGAAACCGGATCAAATTTGTGATCATGGCAGCGCGCGCAATTCATCGTCAGTCCCAGCAACGAAGAGCCGACCGTCTGAATCACTTCATCCATGCGATCCGCGCGCGCCTGCCGAATAGCTTCGGGAATCTGCCCCACGGTCGCCGGCGGCACATGCGGGCCGCTTACCAGAAAGCCCGTTGCTTCACCACGCCCCAAGGTGTCACCCGCCAACTGCTCGCGCACAAACTGGTCATACGACAAATCTTCATTAAACGCGCGGACCACATAATCCCGATAGACCCACGCCATTTTGCGATACAAATTCGCCTCGGACCCATTGGTTTCGGCCCAGCGAATCACATCCAGCCAATGCTGCGCCCAGCGTTCGCCAAAATGTTTGGAGCCGAGCTGTTCCTCCACCAGCCTGATATACGCCTGTTCCGGATCCTTCGCGTATCGCGTCTCAAATACCCGCACCTCCTCCGGAGTGGGTGGCAACCCAGTCAGCACAATCGACACCCGCCGTACAAGGTCCTGCGCCGAGGCTGGCCCGTTCGCCGGCACCCCAGTCCTGGCCAAACGCACATTCAAAAACGCATCAATCGGATTTCCCTTCACACTCGGCACGTCCGGCCGTTTGATCGGTTGAAACGACCAATGCGTTTCGCCGACCGCCCAAGCAGCAACACACAGCAATACTGCGATGATCTGAAATGAACGGCTCATTCGAACGGAAATATAGCCGTTATTTGGCTGGAATTCAATCCTGAGGAATTACTTCTTCGCCTCGAGCTGATCAGTCAGCGCGCGAAGTTCGGCCAGCAGCAGGGGATGCTTCTGGGCAAGGTTGTTGCGTTCGCCAAGATCGGACTCCAGATTGTAGAGTTCCTCGGCTTTAGGGCGTTGATCGTCGACCGCGTAGCCGTGGAAATGAGCATTGGCGCGAAGGTATTTCCAATTGCCCTTCCGCACGCCGGCTTTATTGAAGTAGAAAAACTCGCGACCGGTCTCACGCTTACCGAGCAGGAGATCGGACTGGTCGATGCCATCAATGTGGCGATCCTTGGGCAACGCGAAGCCACACAGGTTGGCAAAGGTGGGCATGAAATCAATGGTGGCAAACACAGCATCATTCACGCGCCCGGCCGGCACTTTGCCCGGCCACCGCACAATGCACGGCAAACGATAGCCGGCCTCGTAAGGTGAGCCCTTGCCGTTGCGCAGCGGCCCGGCTTCGCCCCAGAAAATGGCGCCGGCCGGATGGCCCTTCTTGCGCTTGGTGTATTTGTCCTGGTTCCAAGGGCCGTTGTCGCTCGTATAAATGACCAGTGTGTTGTCGGCCAGTTTCAGTTCATCCAGCGTATCGAGCAGACGACCGGTTTCAAAATCGAATTCCTCCACCACATCGCCATACAAACCGCCCTTGGATTTGCCGCGAAACTTCGGCGAGGCATCAATGATCGTGTGCATCATCGTGTGCGCAAGATACAGCACGAAGGGCTTCTTCGGATCGCGCTTGGTCTTCAGGTAATCAATCGACTTATCCGTGTAGAGTTTGATCAAGCCGCCCATGTCACGCGTGGAACCCGCGTCCTCGTTGTTCTCATGCAGCTTTACCACGCCGTTATCATTCGCACCTAGTGCGCCATAAAAATAATCGAACCCCTGCGCATTGGGCATGCGCGGAATAATGGCTCGCCGATTCGAGACATCCCACTTGCCGATGCAGGCCGTTTGATAACCCGCCTTACCGATCAGTTCCGCCCAGGTGATTTCCTCCGCCGGCATGCCCCAACCACCACTACGAATAGGCTGGCGACCAGTGAGGAGAGCCGAACGCGACGGCCCGCACACAGTCTGCGAATAAAACGAAGTAAACCGCGTACCTTCCTTAGCCAATTGATCTAGACGCGGCGTCTTATTCAATTTACTCCCGTAGCAAGCGAGATCCGCATAGCCCTGATCATCGGTGAAGATAATGAGAATATTTGGCTTTATCGAAGCTTCTGATTCAGCAACCAGAAAAAAAACAAAGGAATATAAAAGAAGAGTTATTTTTTTCATTTTTACTTTTTTTGCCCAGTAGGAGGATCAAAATCAGGAACCCGAAAAGTTCTATATGGATTAACAGTTACCCGATCCGGTATTTTACCTGATTCACCAGTCTCTAAAAACCGTGCTAGTTTCTTAATTAAATTGGGATGTTGCTCTTTCACACTATAAGTCATTGTTCCATGCCCAGCACGATGGACCACAACTTGTTTACTATTGGGAAAAAAAGGAGCGATCTGACGCATATTTTCAATGGGGGTTTTTGTATCCCAATCACCATTAACAAAAACAACGGGAACCTTACAAATTACTGGAGTTCGAAAATCATCACCGACATCCGGACTTGGCCAAATATGTGCAGTTGCCAATGAAGAGGAAAAATTGGAACGGGAAATAAATCGTACTGCTGGATCATTCCAAAGCTGTGTCCGCCTTTGGGCTGTCACTCCCAAACTCGAATCAATCAATGGTTGAATAAGAGTACGAGAGGCGATGCTGTAATTACGGGGCTGAGCCCAACGATCAAATCGATGGTAATATAGCTCTAAAATCGCCGTAGGATCCCACCATGGAAAATCATCTGGGCCGATGATCCGCACTGGCTTTTTTCCACCCTTTGCAAATACTTCGACCGGTTTATTTTCAAGTCTTTCTATGACAGTTAATGCTACCCTCATCATTCCCCCATCGGGCAAATAGGGTTTAAATTTTGGATCTTCATCAATATAAGACCACATTCTTTGCACAGCATTAAAAACATGAGAAGGCATATCGTAGGCGTTATTAAGTGGCTCGACCCCCGTCAATAAAGCCCGTTCAACAGCTTCCGGATATTTTTTCAAATAACCAAAACTCCACTGACTACCAAAACTCTGTCCTCTCAGAACAATTTTTCGATATCCAAATTTTTCCCGAAGCTCATTTACATCTTCAACGCACTCCAAAACCGAATAACCGCGTAAATCTACCTCGGTACGCCTATATCGCTCAACAACCTCCTGCGCAAACCTCTTAAACTCACGAACCCTATACTGAAGGGTTGCATTTGGCGGTGCTGATTTCGGTTTAAACGCGCGATCCTTTAAAAAGGAACCGTGTTCACTGTATCCCCGCTGATCAAAAAAAACCAAATCACAACGCCCTAAAAGTTCCTCA
>CAJWMQ010000070.1 GCA_913042895.1 uncultured Verrucomicrobiales bacterium
CACGTGTTACTGAATATCAGACCGCATCCGCTTTAAGTTGGTAGGTGGAGAACACTGCGCTGGCGGCATTGCGGTGCCGCCAGCGCCCCTTCAACTCAAACGGTCTCCGTCAATAAGTCGGGGGCCGTTTTTTTTTGCACCCAGATCAGTACCTCGTATCCTGCGCGCATCCATGGGCATACATTCGGATCAATGGATTCGCCAGATGGCAAAGGAGCACGGCATGATTGAGCCATTTGCCGACGGCCAAGTGCGCGCCGCCGAGGACGGCAGCCGCGTGATCAGCTACGGCGTCTCCAGCTACGGCTATGACCTGCGCGTGTCGGACGAGTTCAAGGTGTTTACCAACGTCTTCAACTCCATCGTCGATCCCAAGGGCTTTGCCGAGGATTCGTTTGTTAACGTCACCGCCGGTGAATGCATCGTGCCGCCCAACTCTTTTGCGCTCGCACGCAGCGTGGAATACTTCCGCATCCCGCGTAATGTCCTCACTGTGTGCCTTGGCAAAAGCACCTATGCCCGTTGCGGCATCATCGTAAACGTCACCCCTTTCGAGCCCGAATGGGAAGGACACGTGACCCTGGAAATTTCCAACACGACCCCGTTACCCGCCAAAATCTACGCCAACGAAGGCCTCGCGCAGGTCCTCTTTTTTGAGGCCGAAGAAATTTGCGAGACCAGCTACGCCGACCGCGGCGGCAAATACCAGGGCCAAACCGGCATCACCATCCCGCGGATGTAATCATGCTGACCCACGAACTCATCCCGGCGGCCGACAAGGACTCCAAATGGCTGATGGTCGTGCTGCACGGCCTCGGCGACAGCATGGAAGGCTACCGCTGGCTGCCCACCGGCTTGAATGTGCCATGGCTGAATTACCTGTTGGTTAATGCTCCCGACGATTATCACGGTGGCTTTTCATGGTACGACATCTTTGAGAACCCCGCTCCTGGCGTGGAACGCAGCCGGGCGGCCTTGATGGAACTGCTCGATGCTCAGCAGAAAGCGGGCTTTCCGGCGGAACAGATTTTTCAATTCGGCTTCAGCCAAGGCTGCCTGATGACCATGGAGATGGCGATGCGTTACCCGCAAAAGCTTGCCGGCTGCATTGGCGTGAGCGGTTACGTGCACGAACCGGACACTGCCTTGCAGGAACTCTCCCCGGTGGCTACGCAACAGGAGATCTTGTTCACTTACGGCACGTTTGATCCCATCATCCCGGCGGAAAAAGTGAAGGGTCAGTTGAACCAACTTCAGGCTGATGGCGGCCTGCAGATTGAGGCGAATGAATTCGCCAAGGAACACACCATCGCCGGCGAGGAAGAACTGAGCCTTATCCGCGACTTCATTCAGTCGCGCGGTCCTCAAGCTTGATCGTCCGCAGATCCCAATCCTCCCGGCGATCGGAGCCGAGATACATTTTGGAGGCATAGCGCAAAATGGCATCGGGCGCGCGGCGCACGGGCAGATTTAATGAGCGCCGCAAGGAGGCGATCAACTCAGCGGACAACGCATCCAGAGCGACTGGATCGCGACTGATCCAAAGTTCGTTGATGGCCGTGGCATAATCGGGCCGCGATTGGTCGCCCTGATGAAATTGGCAAAGAAGCGCATCGGTGATGTGCAGGCGCAGTTTGGTTTGCCGGGCTTCCTCCTTGCCGAGCGTGCGGCGTTGCAAGGTGTTAAGGCCGTCGGGATGAATGATCTGTTCCCATTCGTGAGTGTCTCCGCGAATCAGCAGGGTTTGGCTTCGGCCGGTTTCTTTGGCGGTTTCGTAGGCCAAGGTAAAGGCGGTATGTGGAGGGAGCGCACGTTCGGCGGCTTCCTCGTAGTAGTAAAAAATCTCTCCGGAGGTTTCCAGCAGATGCAAGGGGAACGCGCGATTTGGCTTTTGGGTTTGTAGCTGTTGCAGTTTTTCTCGAAACACTGGGCCGGGCAGGGTGTGGGAAAAGGCAATGCGATCCAGCAGCTCGGGAATGGCGGGGGTCAGATGCGGAGTGGAGATTCGGAACCGGTCGGTGTTATCCGCCGCTGCCATGGCTAGTTCCTGCAAATGCCCGCGCGCGCCATTTTGCCGGTCGGCAATGGGAGGATGAATGGTGATGATCGCCGTAAGCCGATCGGTGATTAACCGGGATACATGTGACTTGGTGCTGGTTTTGGTTTTTCCAAAGAGATGATCGCCCACGGCAAGTTCCCAGTGCAGAGCGGGCACGGTATAGGCATCCCATTCCACAAAACCCACCTCGCGGCTGCCGGCCAGTTGTACGCCCAATTCGCGGGCCAACGGGGTGTAGCCGGCCCGTTGTAAATCGGCTAGGTTACGATCCCAGATCACAATGTTTTTCGCCGGCACACCGCTGGCCATCAGGCTTTGGGCGACGGCCCGCACCACGGCGGGCCGCGTGCCGGTAAGCGTGCCCAATCGGGCGTTGACTTTAAGGCCCACGATGTCGTTGGTGGAGATGAGCTGCCGCCAGTGAAAATCAGGGGCCAATGCTTGCAAGCCGGCCTTTAACATGGCGTTCACGCGGGCTTTGCGTGGTTGAAAATGGCGCGTGGCATCGGCGGCGTGAACCTTGATGACCGGCACTTTGGGTGCCGCCTTCAATGCCGACACAGCGAGTAGGAGTCCGAGGATTGCCGTGAATAGTCTGCGTTTTCCCGGTGAATAATGCGCCTTTGCCAAATGTGCCAGATTTGCAACCATGCTTCCTCACCAAGATAGGTTTTCTACTCATGGGGACGAGACAAAAGTTCCAAGTTGTTGCTTTGTGCGGGCTGCTGCTGGCCGGGTTGGGTTGCCAACCGCCGGGGGCGCGGGCGATGTTTGAAGGCGAAGCACGCCTCAAGGCCGGTGAAGCCAAGCAAGCCGTGGCGCAGTTCGAGAAGGCGGTAAAACTGCTGCCCGGCGAATGGCGCGCTTGGAATTATCTGGGTTTGGCCCGTCATCGGGCGGGTGATCTGGATGGTGCCCATAAAGCGTTCCAAAGCGCGATGGAAATGGCCGGAGAACGCCGGGATTCCCCGGAGGATGCTGCGTTTGTTTTGAAGTTTAATACAGGCAGGCTGGCGCTTGATCGCGATCGGCTGGCTGACGCGAAGACGGAACTGCACGCCTATTCCATGTCCGCTGAGCCCTCGTTTCACGCATACTATTGGCTGGGGGAAGTGTATCGCAAGGAGCAGAATTGGGTGGAGGCTTCCACGGAATACCAAAAAGCTCTTGCGCAGGATGATCGCTCGGCCGTGGCCCATAATCGTTTGGGGATGGCGCAGCTATGGATGGTTCAGCCATCGGAAGCCGCCAAAAGTTTTGAGGCGGCTTTGAAGCGTAACCCGGAATTCGTGCAGGCTCACCTGAACTTAGCCATGACCTATCAATGGTATTTGCCGGGCAATGACGCCAAGGCGTTGGAGGCCTTTCAGCAGTATTTGCAACTGGCCAAGGAGCCAGCATCCGGCGTGCAGGCGCTGGCTGATGCGTTGCAGATCAAGGTGCGGCCGAATCCGCCACCGGTTTCGCCCGGTGTGGAGACCAACCAATTAACTGCGGTGTGGTCGCCGCAAGGCACCAATGCGGCCAGTACCAATCTGGTAATTGAGATTCCCCCCGCCACCAATGCGCCGGCGACCAATCTGGTGGTGGAAGTACCATCGCCGACCAATACGGTGGTGGAGATTCCACCGGTCGCCACCAACAAGCCGCCGGTGCGCGTAACGCAAGTGAGGCCGACCCCGACCAACAGGCCGCCGGTGGAAGTGATCGTGCCGCCGGTCACACCGACCAATCGGCCGCCGGTGAAGATTGCCAAGACCACAGTGACCCAGCCGCATGTGGATCCGGGAACGACGGAAAAAACTGAGGTGAAAGCCGTGCCCGGTGTGGCACGGTACCAATACGTGAAGCCAAAACGCCCGGCGCCCGGCGCTGTGGTCGATCCGGCGGGGCTGAACAAGATGTTTGAAGCGGCATTGCATCAGCATAAGATCAATGAGCTGGACGGAGCCATTGCCGGCTACCGGAAAGTGCTGCAGGTAAACCCAGCGTATCAACAAGCTTACGTGAATATTGCGCTGGCACTGCAGGTGCAAGGTGAAGTGGAGGAGGCTTTGCCGGTTTATGAACAGGCACTGGCCATCAATCCGCTTTCCAAGGTGACACGGCATGGCTTTGCCACGGCCTTGAGCCGCAGTGAGTATTATGTGGATGCGGCCATGGAATTTCATGAGTTGCTGGAGTTGTACAAGGACGACCTGTCAGCGCACTTGGCGTTGGGCGGATTGTACTCTGATCACCTCAAGGATTCGGGCAAGGCGGTGGTTCATTTCAAAAAAGTGCTGGAACTGAGTCCGCAACATCCGCAGGCGGCTGCGATTCGGCAATGGCTCTTCAACCACAGCCAGCGTTAGCACCATGGCGGGGCGAATCTCCCAGTCTACCATCGAGCAAATTCGGGCGGCGAGTGATATCGTCGAGGTGATTGGAAGCTACTTTCCGCTCAAGCGTGCCGGCGGTAATCACGTGGCCTTATGTCCGTTTCATAAGGAGAATAGTCCGAGCTTCAACGTCAATCCGCAGCGACAAATCTATCACTGCTTTGGGTGTCATGCGAGTGGAGATGTCTTTAAGTTTGTTCAGGAATACGAGCACGTGGAATTCATTGAAGCTGTAGAACGGCTGGCCGAACGTGCTGGGATCGTTCTCGAATTTGATCAAAACCCGCAGGCCGAGCGTTCGCGGCGCAAGAAGGATTTGTTGTTGCACGTACACGCGGAGCTTGCCAAACGCTGGCACGGCGTGTTGATGAACGAGGCTGGTGGTCAACCGGCACGAAATTATCTGAAAATCCGAGGCATGACCCGCGGCGCAGCGGAGACTTTCCAGTTGGGGTACGCCCCTGAATCATGGGAAGACACGGTGCATTGGGCGGCGGCCCAGAAGTTTGACTTGGAGTTGATGGAGGAAGCCGGACTGGTGGCCAACAAGGATGGCAAACGTTATGGGCGGTTTCGTGGCCGGCTGATGTTTCCCATCCATGATGAACAGGGCCGAGTGATTGGCTTCAGTGGCCGAGTGCTCAATTCGGAGGTGAAAGCGGCGAAGTACGTGAACTCGCCGGAAACACTATTGTTTCACAAGAGCAAGGTCTTCTACGGACTGGACAAGGCACGCCGGGAAATTCTGGCCGCGAAATCCGCGCTTGTGTGTGAAGGACAGCTCGACACTATGGCTTGCCACATGGCGGGCTTGAAACAAGCGATTGCGCCGCAAGGCACGGCGCTCACGTCTGATCATGCGCGCATCCTGAAACGCTACACCTCGGAGGTAGTGCTGTGTTTTGATTCGGATACCGCCGGGCAAAACGCGGCCGTACGATCCTTTGATGCCCTGCTGGAATCGGAATTGGCCGTACGTGTTATGACGGTGCCAGCACCACATGACCCCGATAGTTTCATTAGAGAGCAGGGGGTGGTGGCGTTCCGTGAAATGATGGATCAGGCGCCGGATTATTTTGATTTTTACCTCAACCATCTTCTGATCGAGCACGATGTGCGAAGTGAGCGCGGCCGGCGCGAGGTCACACAAGCCATGGGGCTGGCGGTGCGTAAAACGCGCGATGCAGTGTTGCTGGATCGGTGCGCCCAACAGACCGCACTGGCGGTGGGAGCCTCGGCGGAAGCGGTACGGGCAGAATTTCAGAGGATTCCCCAACCTAAAACGAGTGCAGTCTATGATCGGTCCGAACCGATGCTGGCCGAGCACTCGTCGCCCGAACCGGCGGTTGCGCCGCCGACACAGCAGGAGCGATGGTTGTTGCGATTGGCTTTTCAGGACCCAGCATTTGGAGATTGGGCAGCCGATTGTCTGGATCCACGGTGGGTGGAGCATCCTCAGGTCCGCGCCATTCTCGAATCGGCAGCGCAAACTGGTGAATCAGCCGAAATATTGCTAGGTTCGCTGGATGCCCCTTCCAGTCGATTGTTGACCGCTGCAGTGGCGGACGCCACGGAGATTCCTCAGCCGGCGCGGCAGCTACAGGATTTGGTGACACGCCTGCGCGATCGTTTTCTCGACCGGCAATTGGCTAGTCTCACCCGGTTATTGGCGCAGCCAAACCTGCCGGAAGAAGAACTCTTGAGCACGCTCGAAGAGCAGCGCGAGTTGTTGAGGCAAAAACAAGAGGTCCTGCCGAAAGTGCCTATCAGTGCGGCCACATAAAAAAGGCGGCCGATTGGGCCGCCTTTTTGGGATTTAAAAATTTCGCTCGTTAGTCCGTGTATACTACCTCGTTGGAGAGGAGTAGGACTTGGGTGTATTTCTCCCAGGCATTGAGTGGCTTGGGCTTGTAGGTGGCGCCTTCAAATTCATCACTGGCGGTCCAAGAAGAAACCACGAGAGAGCCTGCTTTTTGCTGCATTGCCTGAGCAATCTCGGACTTGATGCTCACCTTGGGGTTCCAAGTAAAGTTATCCTGCTGCGGATTCTCCAGTTGGAACTGGCGCGCGATACTCGTGAGTGTATTGGGCGCCTGATAACCCTTGCTGGTGACGACGAAGTCGATCGTGTCGCCCGTTTGCACCTGGATATCGCCGCTGTTTAAATCGCGGCGGCCGCGGCGCACATCGGCGCGGACGACTTCCTTGCCGAACCGCTGGCCATTAGCGTTGCCGGCGCGGCTGTGAACGATAAAGCCGGTGACGCCATCCCAAGCATTATTATCATACCATTTGCGGAGATCATCAGTGAGTTTATCGTCAAATGCAGCTTGGGCGTCGTCGTCTAAGCGATGCTCCAGCCGGCCGGACACATTTACAGTGGTGTTCATGGGGGCGACCCAGCGGCGCATCACGGCGACGTTGGGTTGCGGGCCGGGATGGCCGCCCTGCGCAGTTAGCTTGAGCTGGCCAAAGGCAGGGTTATTGCCTTTCCAGACTTTGCCGTCGGTGAAGGGGAATCGGCGGAAGGAAACCGAGTACACTTTCTTCTCCGCATCAATTATGCCCCATTGGCCGTAGCCGTTGTACCAGGTGGGGGTGTTGGCCATGCCACCGGTGGTGACGCTGCCGGTTTGTTCCTGCAGGAAACGTTGGCCGAGTTTGAGCTCAAGCGGCTCGGGATCCCGCTGATAGATCATGTTGTACAGGGTGGTGATCCGGCTGCGGTCATCGGCGATGTTGGTGAACTCGGGCCGGTTGACGATGCGGTGGGACAGATCGGCCACGATGGGGCTATTGAGCATGAACAGGGCCTGCTGTGATACGGTGGAGGCGAAGCGCTGGCCGGCGGTGGAGTCCGGGCTGGGGAAGTCGAATGTCTTGAACATCTCGTCTAGGTTACGCCGGTCGACAAGGGCATACACGGTGCGGCGGTAGTTGGCTTCGCCGCCGGTAAGGCGCAAGGGTTTGCCTCCCATTTTGAAGTCGAGTCGGCCGGCCACATGCAGTAGGCCGTCGCGGAAAGCCTCGAAGTCCAGTCGCCGGCGGTCCATCTTGTAGTAGTACAGGTTGTCCGGATCCTTGACGCTATATCGTGGGTTATCATCGCTGGTCTGTTGGTAGGTATTGGACATGACAATGTGCTTGTGCAATGTCTTCAGAGACCAGTCATTTTCCACAAAATACCAGGCGAGATAATCGAGCAACTCAGGATGAGTAGGCTCCATGGCGCGCAGGCCAAATTCGTTGAGTGAACTTACCAATCCTTTTCCGAAGTGATGGCTCCAAACACGATTAACCATTACTCGAGAGGTTAACGGGTTGTCATCAGCGGCAATGGCTTTAGCGAGTTCGAGGCGTCCAGAACCGATCTTGAAAGGTTGCCGATCTTCGCCGGATAAAATCTCAAGGAATTGGCGAGGTACCACCTTGCCGCGTTGACGTGGGTTGCCTTTGATCATGATGGCTTCGTCACGGAGTTGGCCGTCTTCAAGCACCATAGCTCTTGGCGGGGAGCCGGGATGATTAATTTTAAGACTTTCGATTTTGGAGATGAAGCGCTCCATCTCCTCGCGTTCAAGGCCTCCGTTCCGGCGTTTGAGGTCATCAAAACGGAAATTGCCGGGATGGCCGTTTTCGAACATGACACGGCGGATGCCTTCCATGTTCTTGGCGTATCCTTCGCCGAACTGTTTGTCGAAGGCGACATCGAACCGTTTCTGGGCGTCTTCCATGCTGGTCGGTTTTTTTGGCTCATCATCACCCTTGGCTAAGGCGGCTTGGCGGTGTTGGGAGTACACTTGATTGGCGTACATCCACTGCTGCACTGAGAGATCAAACATAGCCTGATAACGGCCTGCGGCTTCCACGAGTGTACGAGGCGGGGTTTTAAAATATTGGGCGACAATTGGGTTGATGCGTTTGGCCCGTTTATTTTTGGGATCGGGATTGATTAGGGGGGCGAGCTTCTTCTGGGCTTTGGCTAGCTCGGCGGGAATGAAGGCGCCCACGGCGTTGGTGGCAGTGTTGGCGTACACTTTCCACGGGCCAAAGACGGCGTCGTCTTCGCGTTTGCGACTGAGGAACCGTTGCCAGGCTTCGCCAACCTCGGCCTTAAGGCGAATTCGGTTTTTGGCATCCACCTTAATATTCCGGGCTTTTTGCATTTCCTCAATGGCCCGCTCAAACTGGCCTCGGTTGCGATCTATACGTAACTCGGCTTTGGTGAACATTTCTGTCCAATACATGTATGTCTTGGCTTTTTCTCGGGACTCTTTTTCACGTTCGTATTCCTCTTTAAGACGAAACTGTTCATGGTCCTTTTCCAACTTATCCATCTTTCCCAAGAACTCCACATAATCGGGGTTACTTGCGTAGCTTCCGGAGGAGCCGGCTGCGGGTTTTCCATTGGCTCCTTTGGCTAGGTTCGGGATCAAGATTGGTTTGTCCTGTTCATTGGGTTCACGGCTGCTTCGGAAAACACCGTAGAGAGAGTAATAATCAGCCGTGGGAACTGGATCAAATTTGTGGTCATGGCAGCGCGCACAGTAAACTGAAAGACCCATGATTCCACGGGTAGTAACATCAATCCTGTCATCAATGATTTCATCGCCTCCGGCGATTCGTGGACCCAAGGTGAGAAAGCCTAAAGCAGCTAGATCGCCGTGGTCTCCCTTTTGGCGGTCTGCGGCAAATTGTTCGATAAGGAATTGGTTATAAGGTTTATCTTCGTTCATGGATTCAATGACCCAGTCCCGGTAGGTGTGTGCATAGATATAGCGAGCTAGTTGTCCACGCCGATTGTCATTCCCTGTACTGTCTGCATAACGGGCGACATCCAGCCAGTGGCGGCCCCAGCGCTCGCCGTATTGCGGGCTGGCGAGTAGGCGATCGACGACCTGTTCGAAGGTTTCCTGGCCGGAAGTAAATCGTTGCATATCCTCGTAGGAAGGCGGGAGACCGATCAGGTCAAAGTAAACCCGACGCAGGAGCGACCATTGGTCGGCGGGTAAGGAAGGCACCATTTCCTGCTCCTCAAGTTTCGCGAGGACATATGAATCGATGGGATTCTTGATCCAACCTTTAAGTTTACCGCTGAAGATTAAGCCGGCAGAGGGAACTTTGGGTTCTTTAACTTTTTGAAAACCCCAGTGCTCCTTGGCTTTGGCAAAGTCCTGTTCGCTTTTTAGGACACCGGCAGATTTGCCTGTGCGAGGATCCGGTGCCCCACGGCGGATCCAATTTTCTAACTCGGCGATTAATTCATCAGGTACCGCATCTCTTCCGGCTGGAGGCATAGGATCGCCTAGGTCCTTCATCCGGGTGATCATGATACTTTTGCCGGGATCTCCTGGGGCAACAGCTGGGCCAGCAGAGCCCCCGGCCAACGCGCCGGCTTTTGTGCTGAGGTCTAAACCTCCCTTAGTCGCCCCATCACCGTGACAGTCGTAGCAATAATCGATCAAGATGGGTCTGATCTTGGCTTCAAAATACTCCTGATCGGCTGGTGAAAGTTGTTGGGCACTGGTGGTGCTCCCATAAAAAAAGGCTGCTGCTATGGTGACCGGTCGGATGAGTTGTTTCATCGAGATCATGGTAAAATAGATTGAGAGGCTAAATCTTGGTTAGTCAACAAACAGGTCAACCGCTTTTAATGCGATCGGCGAACCAGCTCAGTTGGTTACTTTGCTTGATTCTAGGCAATGATGCCCTTAACAGGCATGCCACCCTGAGGTAGCGACCGGGTAGCTTGAGTGAGACGGAAGTCTCTGCCAGCGGTCCGATAAGTCAGTTGCTCATGGTCGAACCCGAGCAAGTCCATCACGGTAGCGTGAATATCCTTAACGTGAACTTTGTTTTCCACAGCGGCGCCACCGATTTCGTCAGTTGACCCATAGGCAATACCGCCCTTGATACCGCCACCCATGAGTACCGTGCTCAATCCGCGGGCGTTATGGCTTCGTCCACCGCCACCATCCTCAGTGGGGCTGCGACCGAATTCGCTGGTAATGTAAATAAGCGTATCCTCAAAAAGCCCGCGCTCTTTGAGATCATCCATGATCGCGCCAATAGCTGGGTCGAGCTGGCGGGCGTTGTTGGCGGCACGCTGCGCTATGCCTCCGTGCAAGTCCCAGCCTCCTTGGCGCACCTGTACAAAACGCACGCCACGCTCTAGCAAACGGCGTGCGATCAGCATTTGGCGGCCCTGAGCGTTTGCGCCATATTTGGCAACTGTCTCTGGCTTTTCACCAGCAATGTCAAAGGCCTCACGGGCATCAGTTTGCATCCGGTAAGCCAGTTCAAAGGAATTGATGCGCGCTTCCAAATCACCCTCGGCTTGGCGCTTCTGTTTGTGCACCTCGTTTATCTTGAGCAGGAGATCAAGCTGCTTACGCTGGTCACGGCGCGAGGCGAATTCGCTCTTAATGTTTTTGATGATGTCCTCAATCTTCGCGTTGTTGGAATCCACGAAGGTGCCTTGGAAGGCGCCGGGAAGAAAGGCGTTGGTAAAATTTCGGGCATCGGGCGCGCCGCCGGGGCTCATGGTGATAAAGCCGGGCAGGTTTTGGTTTTCCGTGCCCAACCCGTAAAGCACCCAGCTGCCGACGGCCGGCCGTATCTCCTGCATCTCACCGGTGTTCTGCATGTAGGTGGCCGGGCCATGCGCCGGGGCGTCAGTATAGGTGGAACGCACGATAGCCACATCATCGGCGTGCCGGCCAATGTTCGGCCAGATCTCGGACATCTGCAGGCCGCTTTGGCCGAATTTCGGGAAATTGAACGGGGAGGCCAGCAGCTTGCGGTTGCCGACTGCTTTGCCGTTATTCGAATTCAACTCCGGCCGAGGATCCCACAAATCCATGTGGGGGGCGGCACCGGCGAGGAAGATGTTCAGCACGCGCTTGGCTTTGGGGGTGCGAGGCGGTTGTTTGGGAGCCAATGGACTGCCACCACCAGCCTGACCCTTGAGTCCCTGCTCGAACAACATGGTGGACAGGGCGAGAGCGCCAAAGCCCGTACCGGTCTTCTCCAGCCATTCACGGCGAGTTAGAAAGGAATCCTCAACGCGGGCGGTGTGATCGGCCCTGTTGTAGAGCGGGTAATTGTGATTGTCGTTCATGGCAAAATCGGGTTGGTGCGTGCTTCTCTAAGTAGTCTACTCGATTTCACAAAATTCGCAACGCAATTTCAGAAAAAAAAACCTGATTAGCTCATGTTTTCCGGCCTCAAAACCTTAGCCGCTGGGCATAAGTTTTGTCCGCTAGACGTTGCCTTTTGGTCGGAGCAAATTAACTTCGGCCCATGAGATTGTTGGCCTTGGGCGTGATGTTGGCAGGGATGGTCGGTTGCAGCACGGTGCAAACACTGTCTGGCACCGGCATTGTAAAGGTGTTGCCGCATTACTTGGATGCGGGCGGTAACAGCACCGATGGCCCCACGCTCTTGCACCGGGATGTGTACCAAAACCATCTGCGCGGCAATCCGGATCTCGTCAAAGGAGTGCGGTACGATGTGAACTGGCATGGACGCCAGGACATCACCGTTCGGCTCGAATTACGCAGCACCAAGGCCGGCGTCCAGCCGATGACGGTGGAAAAGCAAGTAACCTCCGGCGCGCGTGTAACTCATTGGGCCTTTATTCATATTGATGAGGAAACCTTCACGGCCTTTGGCCAGCCCGAAGCCTGGCGCGTTTCAGTTTGGCGGGGCGACGAAATGTTGGACGAGGAAATTTCGTTTCTCTGGTAGCCTACTTCATTTCAAACTCCAAACGGTCAGGAGCAGCCCGGGTGAATAACCTCGTAATAGACCCTCAATAGCTCCCAACAAGTTGCCCGTGCCCCGCGGGAAGCCGAAGCGTACAACTCTAATTACGAGGGCGGCTTGGCTTCGGTTGACACGGGACGTTAAGCCAGCCCAGCTAGCCCTCGCAGGGAGGCTACAGGATCGCCCGGTGCCGGAAACAACAGGTCCTGACTACACCTACACCCCCAGACAACCCACACGGCACCGGTGCGTCTCCACCCAATTGTCATCAAACCCGTCTGGACAACTGGCCACCGTCCGGCTCAACCTGATGCATGGCCAAGCCACTGATATTGATTCTTTGCACCGGTAACAGTTGCCGCAGTCATCTGGCCGAAGGCGTTCTGCAGGCCGCGGTGGGGGAGTCGGCCGAGGTGGCCAGTGCCGGATCCGATCCCGCCGGTTATGTGCATCCCATGGCGGTTGAGGTGATGAAGGAAATCGAGATCGATATCAGCGCGCACACCTCCAAGCATTTGGATGAATTTTTGCAGCGGGAAGTTCACACCGTCATCACCGTGTGCGGCAATGCGGATCAGGCGTGCCCCATTTTTCCCGGCCAAGCAGAGAAACATCATTGGCCCTTTGATGATCCCGCCAAGGCGACGGGCAGTGAAGAGGAAATTCGTGCTATTTTCCGCCGTGTGCGGGATGAAATTCGCGCAAAATTCGAGGCGTATGCCGCGGAGATTCCTAGCTAATTTTGAGTTGCCCGAGCCGCCTGTTTGGCGGCGATGAAGTCGCTGTGGTCGAGGTGGAGCAGCTCGTGAACGCGGCGAATCAGGTGTTCCTCATACTTGTCCACGTTACCATCGGCAAAGGCTACGCGCCACATGGCGGTGAGGATGCGACATTTTTGCTCGTGATCCAGCCGTTGGTTCAATAGGTGCGTGTAGGGAAACATATCAGATGCTCCGGCGCTTTCCTTGCGGGCGCGCTCCAGTAGGTCGGTGACCGTTCGGTGCGTCAGGCCAAACTCGGCCTCTAGTGCCTTGAGTATCGCTTGGGTTTCTTCCGGTTCATCCACGTAATCCGCCTCGGCCACCTCCAGCATAAGCGCGGCGCAAGCCATGTGGATTTGCTCCGGCGATTCGGCCGCCTGATCAGAAGCCTTCGGTGTCGACTCTTTGCCCAGCCATTTATCGAATAGACCCATGGTCGAAGCTTAGCGCGAACCGGCGCCGCGGGCAACCGTCACATGCTCGACGCTTAAGCCCGAAACAGGTAACCTCCAGCCATGAGTGATCCATTAAACGTGATGGCCGTAATTGGCAGCTTGCATCAATCTTCTGTGACCAAAGTGGCCGTCCACCATGTGGCCGAAGGGCTGCGCAAGCAGGGGGCGGTGGTGGATATTCTGGATCTTTCGGTGGAGCCCTTGCCGTTGGTAAATACCGACACCACGTTTACGGCCGATTACTATGGCCCGCTCAAGGAACGGGTGAAAGCGGCGGATGTGTTTGTGCTGGGAACACCCGATTATCACGGTAGCGTGAGTGGGGCGCTCAAGAATTTTACCGATCATTTCTGGAAGGAATTCACCGGCAAACTATTTGCCCCCATCGTGGCCAGCCACGAAAAAGGCCTCACAGCCCACGATCAACTCCGCACCATCGCCCGACAATGCTATGCTTGGTGCCTGCCGTACGCGGTAAGTTTCGAGGAGAAAAAGGATGTGATCGACGGCCAAATAGCCAGTGATGCCATTCGGGCGAGGCTGGAGATGGCCGTGCACGATATGGCCACTTATGGCACCCTCCTTACCCGCGCCCGTCAAGCCGGTCTGGTTGGAAGCGAGCCGACCTTTATGGCGCAATTGAGGAGAAAAGATTGAGAATAATGGAGAGAATCACGAATATCCCCAAAAACGATTGGTTGGCCTACTAACTGCTCCGTCTTTTGACTGAATTCTGTGTTTGAAAAGTTTGTCATAATGCAGCTTATATCACTTGAAATTGCCAATTTTTTAGATAAATTACTAAAGTTTCTGGTAATTTTGGCGAATGTATATACAAAGGTGGAAATCGATGGCATAGGCCCAAGAGACATAAAGATTTGAAACAGATAATGCGCATTCTATTGGGATTAGTATTGTTGGGGCTGGCTTTCGATTCGTTCGGAGCTCGGGGGCGCGGAACGCCGCCTACGATTACGGCCAATCCGGCATCGGCTGATTTTAATTTTCCGATTTCCTCCACGGGCCAATATCAGGCGACGACCACCCAGACATTTCAGCTAACCATCGGAGGTAGTAGTCCGGATCCAACAATTGCACTGCAAAACCCGGTGGGA
>CAJWMQ010000071.1 GCA_913042895.1 uncultured Verrucomicrobiales bacterium
TAACATATTGAGGCACGGCGTAGCCCGTAGTATGGCCGCGCAATTGCTCCATGATCTCCAGCCCGCGCCGCACGCTGGTGCGCAAATGCGCACTGCCGTTGATGAGATCACACTGATAAATATACAACGGTCGCACGCGACACATTAACAGCTTTTGAACGAGCGCTTTCATGACAATGGGGTCATCGTTCACGCCCTTGAGCAGTACCGACTGGTTGCCCATTGGAATGCCGGCATCGGCCAGGCGCGCGAGGCCATCACGCACTTCGGTGGTGAGTTCGCGCGGATGATTGGCGTGCACGCTAATGAAGAGCGGATGAAATTCCCTGAGCATCGAGCACAGTTCTGGGGTGATGCGTTGCGGAAGAAAAATCGGAATCCGGCTGCCGATGCGGACGAATTCCACATGCGGAATGGAACGCAACTCGGTGAGCAGTTGTCGCAGCTTGGAGTCGCTGAGCAATAGGGCGTCGCCGCCGGAAAGCAACACATCGCGCACGGCAGGCGTGCGGCGGATGTACTCAATCTGTTCCTTGAAGTTTGGTCTGAAATCGTAGCCCAACGCATTGCTCACCAGTCGCGACCGCGTACAGTAGCGGCAGTAGGCGGCGCAGCGGTCAGTGACCAGAAACAACACGCGATCCGGGTAGCGGTGTACCAATCCTGGGACAGGCGAATGGCTGTCCTCCCCGCAAGGGTCTCCCATCTCCCACGGGGCAGTCTCGGTCTCCTGCACGCTTGGCAGCATTTGCCGGCGAATTGGGCAATCGGGATCGTTGGCGTCGATGAGATTGAAAAAATGCGGCGTGATGGCCATCGCCAACTTGGTGTCCGCCAGACGTGCGCCTTCAATCTCCTGAGGCGTCAAATCCGGAATCCGCCTCTGAAGCCCCTCCAGCGAGCTCACCCGATTCTTTAGCTGCCACCGCCAGCGCTCCCAATCCGCTTCGTCTACGTCCGCCCACGTTCCAAGCCCTGAGGGATGAAATTCCTTTAGTTTCAGTAATTGATTCAGATGGAGATCCGAGTCGGAATAGGCGGACGACATCGTGGGTAAGGTAAGAAAGGGGTGGAGGACTGTCAACCGACCTTAGGGCGTGGCAAATTTGGAGTGAGTTTCCGGGGGGGGCGGACTCATATCGGCGAGGATGGTGTCAAGCAGGTTGAGTTTGGTGATCGCGCGCTCACGCAGGGTAGCTTGCGCGTTGGGGGTGGTGCGGATAGCGCGATGGATATTGGTGGGGCGTAGTCCAAGATAGGCCCCAAGTGTTTCACGGTAATCCTGAATAAGCCGAGCGGTTTCGGGGGTGGAGTTGACCTGCAGGAAGGCAAGTCGTTGGAGGACGGGCGTCAATTTCAAGGCCCGTTCCTTTGGGGTAGGGTCAGTGCGAAGGTAGGCTTGTAGCGGGATTCGTTGGGTCTTGGGTTTGGCTTGGGGTGAATCCGGCGGAAGCTCGGTTTCGATTTGAAGGCAATCACTCAGGTGAGCAAGGATGGCTTCCGGTCGCCAGCGGTGAAAGGCATCACGACTGCGAAACTGGATTTGTGCCATGGCCCACCATTGCTCGATTTTCAGCATGCTCTCATGCCCGAACGCGACGCCAAACGCGCGAGCGTTGTTTTTGTGCTTGGGAAGCTCGCGCAAGAAAAACTGCATACGCTCTGAGCCTTTGGATAGCCCCAGCAATTTATGCACGAGCAAATGAGCGTGGGAACGGTACACCGGATTCTGTGCGCCCTTGGAGAGTTGTGGTTGTGGCAGGGTTAGATTCAGGTAGGAAATGGGTTTGGAATTCTGAATGAGCTCGCGGCTGGCGTGCAGAGGATCCTGTGGGTGGATAAAATTCAATCCACCAACAGCTTGCGGGGCGAATGGTGTAAAGAGGATGGGGCCTTTCGATTGCAGAATCAGCTCGGTGGTTCCAGAGGTAATCCATGGGGGTAATACGGGATCTGTTGACGAATAGCGCCCGGCAAACTCAGTGAGCAGTAGATCGACGATGAGCTCGGTTAATTCCCGGCCGGGCATGAGATGAGGTACGGAGGCTCGGTAATCCCACGAGCCAGTGGCATTGGGAATACGGCCAAAGCGCGCCGGATCACCCAGCTTGCTCGGGATGATCTGCAAATGAATTTGGCCCTGCCAGCGAGAGGCAATGCCATAGCGTTTCACCCATTGATCTCGGATGGATTCTGCAAACTGCGCCAAGCCCGAAGGGTGCAATCGAACCTGATCCGGAACGGCTTTGACTTTGTTTGCCGCAGGTACAAACGGGGCATCGACCAGTGAACTCACCACGAACTGCCGTGAACGGCTGATAAGCGTTTGCCCGGGGCGCAAGCGTTGTGCATGCACCCAATCGAAAGTGCCCAGCAGAACCAATACCATGAGGCATCGCAGGGCTCGTCTGGCGAAGGAGTGGGTCATGATTTCTTGGGCTTACTTTTCGCGCTACTTTTCTTTTTGGAATCAGACTTTTTACTATCCGATTTTTTCTCGGAAGCTTTCTTGGCGGCCTCGCTGGCTTTCTTTTCGCCGCTCTTGTAGTTATCACTGCGGTAATCTGTTTCGTAAAAGCCACCGCCCTTAAAGATAATGCCGCCGCCGGTGCCGAGGAGGCGTGTGACTTTGCCGCGGCAACCCTCCTTAGTGCAGTGGGTCAACTTCGGTGCTTTGATGGACTGAAAATGCTCAAAAACCATGCCGCATTTGGCACATTCATATTCGTAAGTTGGCATTTATTGGAACCCCTTCCTCCTGCAGTTTTTCTAGGGCAAAAATAGGTGTGGGTCAAGGTGTTGCTGGCTTGCAATTCACAGGTTATTCACATAGGTTATCCGCGAACCCTAAATCGCCCACGGGCGAACTATGCGTTATGGCTATGACACGTCAAAAAGTTTTGGATCAATATTTCATGGATGCGCGGCATAAGCTGATTGATATCGCCGCCTTTCTAGATCGCGTGGAACGCGCGGAAGGCGATGCGGACTTCCGGCTAGAGGCCTTTCACGATGCGATGAAGAGGTTGGATGATAAAGGCAAGGACCGTGCACAGGATGTGCTAATGGCCTTTAGTGACCCGACCGAAGAACCTATCCCAGTTGCTCCCGGAAAGGGAGCATGTGGAGCTTGGCCTGGTGAGAGCGAGTAGGCTATAGCTTTTGGCATGCGCTTCATCGAACCCCACGCACATATGGTCAGTCGCACGACTGACGACTACGCGGACATGGCTACGGCCGGTTGTGTGGCGTTGTGTGAGCCGGCTTTTTGGGCGGGCTTCGACCGTGGTAGTGCAGATGGTTTTCGTGATTATTTTCGGCAACTCACCGAGGTCGAGCCGCGACGCGCAGCCAATTATGGCATCAAGCATTTCACTTGGCTCTGTATCAACCCTAAGGAGTCGGAGGACATAGCTCTGGCGGCGGATGTGTTATCGGTGATTCCTGAATTCATGGAATGCCCCAACGTGCTCGGCATTGGTGAGATTGGCCTGAATAAAAACAGCCGTAACGAAATAAAGGTGCTCCAGCAGCATGTGGATCTGGCGGCGGCACATGACCAATTAATTCTCGTTCACACGCCACATCTGGAAGACAAACATAAGGGAACCCGCCTAATCCTTGACGTTCTCAAGTACGATAGCCGCATTAATCCCGAGCGCGTGATGATTGATCACGTGGAGGAGCATACCATTGGCATGGTGTTGGACGCTGGACATTGGGGCGGAATGACGTTGTATCCGGAAAGTAAATGTTCGCCGGCTCGTGCAATTGATATGGTCGAGCGATACGGCAGCGAACGGCTCTGGTGGGATGCCGCTTGCGACTGGGGCCCTAGCGTTCCACTCGCTGTGCCGCGCACCGCTTGTGAAATGCGCCGGCGCGGCCATGACGAGTCGTTGATTGAGAAGATCATCTTCGAGAACCCCAAGTCTTTTCTTAGCCAAAACGATCGTTTCCGGCTTTAGGAGTTAGCCGTTATTCAAAATTCCTCTTCGGCGGATTTTTTCTGCCTGTTTATTGCGATTATACGTATTCGTGGTACTTTGAATTAGATCGTAACGGTCGTTGAGGAACTCCCATGAGGTACCAATTCGTTTTGATCACATTGGCTCTCTGCCTGCAAGTTGCACTGCTCTGGACCTTGGGTGTGCGCATTGACAAGGATACTGGTGCGGTCGCCATTCAACCTAAGAAAATCATCGCTCCCAAGACATCGCCGTTACCGACAATTGTTGAAACCGATGAATTCCAGCAAGTATTGACGGAGACCGCGCTCGCGCCTGTTCTCGCTCAAATTAAACCGGAGCCTGCAGCTCAGCCGATTCAGCAGATGTTTTTTGCGGACAATCGGGATCATCAATTGATTGAGCAGGCGATTCGCGACAAGCTGGAGTATGATACCGGCAAACGTCCTACGGCGCCTTTGACCGATCGGATGGTGGAAGGGTTGACGTATCTGGACTTAAAAGGCAAAGGGTTGACGGATATTCGACCGCTGGCAATGTTGGCGGCCTTGCAGCAGGTGGATCTTGAGAAAAACCGGGTCAACGATCTTTCGCCGTTGGAACAATTGCCGATGCTGAATGCGGTTTATATGCGCAACAATTCGGGCCTGACATTGGCGGAGGTACGTCGGGCTGGTCGGGTTATGCGGCAGTGCATTATTGTGCACAATCTCAAGTGAGCGTTTCTTCATTGCCGCGCACGGTGCGGCGCGTGTTTAATTCTGCGCCATGGAACTCAAGCACGGACTGCATTTGGCCTACTGCACGAATATCCATCGTGGCGAGGATTGGGCGCAGACGTTTGATTCGTTGAAAACCGATGTATTGGCTGTGCGCGATCGGGTGGGGAGCGGACGCGCGTACGCAATCGGACTGCGGTTAAGTGAAGTGGCGGCCCGCGAATTGAGTGAGCCGGCGGTATTGGGAGCGTTGCGACAATGGCTGGCAGACGAGAATTGCTATGTCTTCACCATCAACGGTTTTCCTTTCGGCCATTTCCATGGTTCGCGCGTGAAAGAGCAGGTTTATGTGCCAGATTGGACTTCGCCGGATCGGTTGGCGTACACCAACCGGTTGTTTGATCTGATAGCGGCGCTGGTGCCGGAAGGAGTGGAGGGAAGCGTGAGCACGTTGCCGGGATCGTTTAAGGAGTTTATCACGGACGAAAGCCAGGAACGTGTGATCCGGGAAAATATCTGGAAATGCGCCGAGCACATTGCTGCCTTGAGTGATCGTACGGGCAAGGCATTGCATTTGGGGCTGGAGCCGGAGCCGTTGGGGTATTTTGAAACCAGCGCGGAGACGGTTCAATTTTTCGAGCGTCTAAGTACGGAGCATCCCAATGATTCTAAGCTTACTGAACATTTGGGCGTGAATTATGATACCTGCCACTTAGCCGTGGAATACGAGGCCCCCGAAGCTGCTTTGGGGGCGTTGCGCGAGGCGGGGATTCGGATTAGCAAACTGCATTTTAGTGCGGCCTTGATTGTTCGGCCGGATGAAGCCACGCGTGCCAGACTGAAGCCGTTTGAGGAGGATGTGTATCTGCATCAGGTGGTCGAGCGTCTGCGAGACGGCAGCTTGAATCGGCATCGGGACCTGGATGTGGCCTTGGCCACGTATAATCCGGCGGAGGAATGGCGGATTCATTTTCATATTCCTTTGCATAGTCCGGATGGCGATTGGTTTGTCAGCACGCGAGGGCACATTGATGGGGTGTTGCAGGAACTGAAAAAGGATCCCGCGTTATGCACACATTTGGAGATGGAGACGTACACGTGGGAGGTGCTTCCGGCGGAGATGAAGAACCGCGAGGTGGTGGATCAGTTGGTGGGTGAATACGAATGGACTCTGGAACAGCTACGGGCGCACGATCTGGCATGAGTTTGGGGCGCGCATTATTGATACTCGGCAGAGTGAGCAATTTGCCCACCATCTGGAGCAACTGCTTGTGCGGCTGGCTGATCGGCGTGGGGTATATGGGCATCGAGCCCATTGATTGGCGAATGATCGCCTGGGTGGGCTTTGGGTCAACGGCTTTGTATTTGGGAGGGATGTATTTGAATGACGCCTGCGACGTGGCGTTTGATCGGGAGTATCGTAAGGAGCGGCCGATTCCTTCCGGAGCGATCAGTGAATCCGCCGTCTGGAAAATCGGCATCGGCCTGATGGCGGTGGGAATGGGGGCGTTATCCATCCAAGGCGGGGTAACGGCATTGTTGGCGCTGGGGTTGTTTAACTGCATTTTGATTTATAACTTCACGCATAAAAAACTGAAGTGGTCCCCGCTTCTAATCGCGCTTTGCCGGTGGTTATTGATCATGACGGCGGCTGCGTTTGCCTTTGTCACGATCAAGCCGGAGATGAGTTTTTTTGGTGATTCCAACAGTGGTATGGCGGCCTGGGTGGCCTCGGTATTGTGCCTCTATGTGGTGGGGCTGAGTTGCCTGGCCAAGGTGGAAAGTGAGCCGGGCTTGGTGCGGTTTTGGCCGTGTCTGTTGCTGGGCGCGCCGGTGCTGCTGGCGATGTTTGTGAATCCGGGTGGAGAGGATCGCAAAGATGCGCTGCTGGTTAGCGCAATTTTGGGGCTGTGGGTGTTGCGTTGTTTGCAGCACACGTTTTGGGCGGAGAAAAGGGATATTGGGAAAACAGTCGGTGGCTTGTTGGCGGGGATTGTGCTGGTGGATTTGTTGGCGGTACAGCATGTGGCTCCGGAGGTGGCGGCGGTGTTTTTTGGTTTGTTCATTTTGGCTGTGGCTGCACAGCGCTGGGTGCCGGCGACATAAAAAAACCGGGAACGTTTTCCCGTTCCCGGTGGTGATTCAATGCGTCTGCTTAATTGTGGAGGGTTCTACCTTTGAAGGTGAGTTCAGCCACGCCGGACTTGTCTAGCTCTCCTAAGCCGAGCTCCTTCATTTTCTCATACTGTTTCCAAGCGGACTTGGCCAGTGGTAGTTTTAGGCCTTCGCCTTCGGCGAGCTTCAGGGCGATGCCGCTATCCTTGGCGGCGTGATCGGCGCTGAAGTAACATTCGTGATCCTTGATGACCATGTCTTCACCGTCGGTCTCCAGCACGCGGCTATTGGCACCGGTTTGGCTAAAGACTTCGCGGACGGTGGTAAGGTCGAGCCCCATGGCATCGGCGAGCCCGAGGCCTTCGGCGAGGCCGGCCGTGTTGATATTCATCACCATGTTCACTAACGCCTTGAGCTTGGCGGCGCTTCCGGTGTCTCCAATGTATTTGTTGGTGACGGAAAGGGCGTCAAGGATCGGCTTGGCGCGGTCAAAGGCTTCCTGTTTGCCACCGCACATGAGGTAAAGTGTACCTTCGCGAGCCTGTGTAATGGAGCTGGCCATGCAGGCTTCGAGGGTTTGGGCTTCATGTTTTTCGGCCCATTCCTCGACCTTGGCGTGTGTGGCCGGCGAAACGGTGGCGCAGTTAATGAAAAGCTTGCCGTGGGCCCGGGCTAAGAGGGAGCCGGTGCTGTGGAAGATGCCTTTCATGGCTTTATCGTCGGTGACGACAGTGATGATGACGTCCGCGTTCTTGGTGACGTGCGATAGTTTCTCGTAGTAGGTGGAGCCGAGTTCGTCCGCCAAGGATTTGGCGGCTTCGGCGTTCACATCGGAGATGGCGGTAATGGTGAAGTGTTGATCATTCAACCGGCGAGCCATGTTGGCTCCCATTCGGCCTACTCCGACGATTCCAATTCGTTCAGACATGATTTGAGGAGGATACAGTTGTGTTATTGCGCAAGAAAACGCAAGTTAGGTTGGTTGAAAATAGACCCTAAAGGGCGATTGAAGGTGTGGCAACGGTTTTTTCCGCCTTAATTGCCACTTTATTCCCGGATAATCCTAATGTTTGGCAGGGTTGCCGGGGCGAGGTGACCTCCACGTTTACAAACGAAGCACCAAGCTTACTGAGCTGGGCATGGATTTCCGTGCGGGCAAGATCGGGTGTATTGCATTCGCGGCTGAGGTGCGCGCAGTAAATGTGCTGTAGTTCGGGATGAACAAGCTGTTCTAATAAATTGGCGGCGCCTTCGTTGGAGAGGTGACCGTGCCGGCTAAGGATACGTTGCTTGAGGCTCCACGGCCGGCGCGGATCGTTGTTCAACAAGTCCACATCGTGGTTGGTTTCTAGCAGCAACACCTCGGCAGCGCGCACACGATCGGCCACTAATCGTGTGCCGTGGCCCATGTCGGTGAGAAAACCTATCCGTCCCTCAGGCGTGTGCAACACAAACCCCATGGGGTCGATGGCATCATGCGGGATGGGAAAGGTATCCACATTCAGATCGCCAATCTCAAAGGCGTTTCCGGTTTCCACCAGTCGAAAGTCAAAATTTGTGTCATGGATGCGGCGGATTTCCCCCGCGGTATGTCGATTGCAGTATACAGGAATGCCGAGCTTGGCGGCGAGGACCTTCAGGCCGCTGACGTGGTCGGAATGTTCGTGGGTGATTAAAATGCCATCAAGGCGTTCTGGTGTGCGGTCCAGATTCAGCAACGCCTCCCGGATTCGTTTGGCACTGATGCCGCAGTCGATGAGCAAGCGGCTGTTTGGCGTTTCCAGATAAGCAGCATTGCCACTGGAGCCACTGGCCAAAACGGTGAACTTAACCTCCTCCACAGGGAAACTCTAGCCGGTGGATGGTGTGGGCTCAAAGGCTTTTCATTCACATTGCGCATTGTGCGAATGCGGTATCCCCAATAATCCCCGTAAGCATCTTACGTGCCATTGAGCTTGAAGTTAGGCTTGTTTACCGGTAAACATATCCAGCCGCCCAACCATGGCCTTTGAACCCAGAATGCATCTCGGACAGAAACTGGCGCAAGTCCAGGTGATGTCCCCGCAAATGCAGCAGTCGCTGGCATTTTTGCAGGCGCCCATGCTGGATTTGCAAGGCATGGTGAACAAGGAGCTGCAGGAGAACCCGGTACTGGAGGAGGTGCCGGTGGAGGACCAAAAATCACCAGACCTTGATGGTACTGGAGAACTTATTGGGGCGCCGGATCAAAATGAAGCTGCCGAACCGCCCAGCGACACCAAGGTGGATCCAACCGATGAATCGAATGCCGAACCGTTCGACGATTTTCAGGCCGAAATGGAGCGGCTGGCGGAGCTGAGCGAGGAATGGCGCGATCACTTCAATGCCTCCCAAACCGCGCCCGTGGCCGCTGCATCAAGTGTTGAGGACGAGGAGCGGCGCGATTTTATTTTCGAATCCCTGACCGCCCGCGGAACGTTATCCGACCATCTCCTCGAGCAGGCGCATATGAGCGATCTGGATGAGCAGGAAATGGAGGTGGCGGAGGTGATCATCGGCAATGTTGATGAAAACGGGTTTCTGCAATCCAACGTGGCCGAGCTGATTGATGCAGCAAATTCGGATCAGGATACTGTTGAGGAAGTTCTGTCGGTAATCCGTTCCTTTGAACCGGCCGGTGTGGCGGCGGCGGATTTACGCGAATGTTTGCTGCTGCAACTGGAACGCCTCGGCCGCGTGGAATCGGTGGAATATCAGGTGGTGGAAGATCACATGGAAGCCCTGGGCCGCCGCCGTTTTCCGGAGATTGCCCGAGCCTTGGGCGTGGGGATTGATGAGGTGCAGGATATTGCGGAGAGCATCGGCCACTTGGATCCGCGGCCGGGCAGTGCTTTTGAGGAAACCCCGGATCAATATGTTGTGCCCGAGGTGTTTATAAGCTGGAAGAACGACCGTTGGGAGGTCACCTCTAATCGCGAAGAGATGCCTCAATTGCGTATCAGCAATGCCTACAAAGATTTGATGACACAGGCGCGTGATTCCAAGGATGTGCGTGAATACATCCGAGGGAAGATTCGGGACGGCAATTTTCTGATCAAGAGTATTCATCAACGGCAAGATACCATTCTGAAAATCGCCAAGGAAATTGTCTCCCGCCAATCGGAGTTTCTTGAGCATGGGGTGAGCCACTTGAAGCCGATGACCATGTCTGAGGTGGCTGAGAAGGTGGAGGTGCACGAAACCACCGTGAGCCGTGCAGTTTCCGGCAAGTACATGAAAACGCCACAGGGCTTATTCGAGATGCGGTATTTTTTCACCGGTGCCATTCAGACTTCCGACGGCGGCGAAGGGGTGAGCAACACTAGTGTGAAACAGCTGTTGCAGGAGCTGGTGGATAACGAAAATAAAGCCAAGCCGCTTTCCGATGAAGCCATTGTAAAATTGATGGGGGAAAAGAAAGTGAAGATCGCCCGGCGCACGGTCGCCAAGTATCGCGGCGAACTCGGTATTCTGCCTTCGAGCATGCGGCGTGTTTATTGATCCGAATCGGCCTTGGCGGCCTCGGCCAAAATCGCCTTGGTGGCTTTCTGAAGTACGTCCAGTTCTTCCCGCAATTCTGCCTTGGTATCGCGATCCATCCGATCAGTAAACAAAATGCCGTGCAGATGATCGGTCTCATGTTGCACACAGCGCGCCAGTAATCCGCCACAGACAAACTCCACCGGTTCGTTACGTTCGTTCAGCGCTTTCACCCGGATTTTCTCCGGCCGCGACACATCCCCATAAATCTCCGGAAAACTCAGGCAACCCTCCGGGCCACTCACTTCCGCCGCTAATGGTTCGATTTCAGGGTTCAACAATACCAACGGCATGATAGAATGCGGGTCGGCTTCTTCTCCATTCAGCTCCAGTGTGGATGGGCGATCTTCAACCGGCCGGATATCAATCACCGTCAACTGGATCGCGCGCCCGACCTGTTGGGAGGCTAGGCCGATTCCGCGATGTTTCTCCATGGTATCGAACATATCCTCGATGAACTGCTCCAGCTCTGGTGTGATCTCGGAAACAGGATCGCCTTTATGGCGGAGGACGGGATTGCCGAAGTAGGTTAGCGGAAGGACCATGTATCAGGTCTCCACATCGAGGATTTTGAGAATGCGCTCCAAATCGTCGTCAGAAAAATATTTGATGGTCAACGCGCCCTTACCCTCCCGATAGGTGAGGCTGACCTTGGTGCCGAGTTTTTCCTTGAGCCGGTTTTCCAGTGAAGTCACGTGCACCCCACGGGTTTGCGGGCTGCGCTGGGTCGAGGTTTTGCCGGTGGATCCGCCTTGCAGTTTGTCGATTAACTCTTCTGTTTCACGGACACTCAAGGATTCCTTGATTACCCGATTGGCCACCAATGTTTGTTGTTGGGCCCCCTCCAAACCAAGGATCACCTTGGCGTGGCCTACGCTCAAGCGGCCTTGGCGCAAATGGGTTTGCAAAGACTCTGGAAGATTCAACAGCCGCACGGCATTTGCCACGGCCGCACGGCTTTTGCCGACACGCTGGGCAGTGGCCTCCTGAGTGAGGTCAAACGCCTCCATCAACAGCGCGTACCCTTGGGCTTCTTCCACGGGATTGAGATCCTCTCGCTGCAGGTTTTCCACCAGGGCCAGTTCTAGTACCTGCGAATCGGAGGCTTCCCGAACAATGACCGGCACGGTTTCCAAGCCGGCAATCTGGGCGGCGCGCCAGCGGCGTTCGCCGGCGATCAGCTCAAGCTGGCCTTCCCCGGTCGTGCGGGCGACTAGCGGTTGCAGGATACCGTTAACCTCAATGGATGCCGCCAGTTCCTCTAAGGGTTGGCGTTCAAAATCCTTGCGCGGCTGGGAAGGGCAGGGCTGGACCGAATCAATGGAGACTTCCCGGACGGCATTGGCCGGGCCGGTTTCCGCCACTATCGGCGCATCCGCAGGAGCTTCTGCTGTATCAGGCGGTTTTTGCCCGCCCAACAGCGCTCCGAGTCCGCGGCCTAATCCGGTCTTTGCCATGTGGGATTTGTGAGGAAGGGACATTGGGATGTCAAAAGCCGGATATTCACAGTATTCTGTCGACGTGACGCACAAGAGCGGATGGATTTTAAAACGCGTGGCGCATTTGGCAGACCGGACGCATGATCCGCGTTACCTTGGCTATTTTGAGTGTTTCAATGTCGGTGAGTTTTACGAGGCGCATGATGTGTTGGAGGATTTGTGGTTGGAGACGCGCGGCCGAAATGATGCGGACTTTTACAAGGCCCTTATTCAGCTGGCCGGTGGATTTGTGCACCTGACCATGCACGAAAACCCCAAGTGGCCCGCGGCTGGCCCACGTTTGAGACCAGCCCACAAGCTCATGGGCATGGCTCGCGGGTATCTCGAAAAATATCCGCCCACTCATCACGGCCTCTGACTACAGGAAGTTTCTCAATTGATCGATCACTGGCGAAGGCAGATCGAACAGAACGATTTTCAAACAAACCCTCTGGGTTCCGAGACTCCACCAAATTTAAAAATGCCTTCTGATTGATCAGGCCCAGTCGTGCTACTGGCGAGCCGCCGATTGCACGAACAACTCAAGCTTGCCCGCGACCCTCTTCGCCCATATGTTCGTCAACCATGAGTGCAGCGAAGGTTGACGCGAATGTTTCGGAAATACCGGCGCGGATTGCGGAGCTGGGCCAGCGGGTGCTGGACGGCGGGCAGGTTGCGCGCGAGGAAGCACTGGAGTTGTTTGCGCTGGAGGATAGCGCGGATATCCACACGCTGCTGTCGTGGGGCAATCGCATTCGTGAGCATTACAAGGGTAACAAGATCCATTTGTGCTCCATTGTTAATGCTAAGGCGGGAGCGTGTTCAGAGAATTGTTCGTTTTGTTCGCAATCGGCCGCGTACCAAACTGGATCGCCGCGGTACAGTTTTGTAGATCCCGAACCGGTGGCCGAGGCGGGCGAGGAGGCCAATCGTAATGGCGTGACGGCAGTCGGCCTAGTGGCGGCCTGGCGCGGTTTGAAGGAAGGCCCGATGCTCGATGAAGTGTGCGATCGGATTCGCGAAATGAAGGATCAGGGGCAGACTCGTCCGGATGCGTCACTGGGTTTGATTGAATCTCAAGAGGTGGCCAATCGCCTGAAGGAAGCCGGTCTGGAGTGTTACGGGCATAACCTCGAAAGTTCGGAGCGTTTTTTCCCCGAGCATTGCACGACGCACACGTTTGAGGATCGTCTGCGTACGATTGGTTTTTTGAAAAAGGCAGGCATCAAGATTTGCAGCGGTGGCATCATCGGTATGGGCGAGACGCGCGAGGATCGGTGTGATTTGGCCATGAGTCTGCGCGAGATTGGTGCCAGCGTGGTTCCGGTCAACATCTTGAATCCGATCGAAGGCACGCCGCTTGCCGAGCAGGAACCGCTGCCGCCGTTGGAAATTCTTAAGACAATCGCCTGTTTCCGGTTTATTCTACCACGCAAGGAAATCATGATCGCCGGTGGGCGCACGGTGAATTTGCGCGACCTGCAATGCATGGTGTTTCAGGCCGGCGCTAGTGCGTTGATGGTGGGTAACTATCTCACCACGCTAAATCAGCCGGTGGAAAAGGATCTGCAAATGCTGCGCGATCTGGGGCTCGACCCGGATTGGACGGAGTTTGATCCGAATGACGCGGGCGGCTGCGGTTGTGACGAGAAGGAATCCTGTGCCCCCACTGAAGTTTCCGAGACGGTAATGGCCTAGCCGTGAATCCGCGGGGTCTGAATGATGGCTGTTATCGAGGTGAGACCATCGTTATTGGGGATGTCCTTGATGATTGCCTCATTGCAGCGCAAACCCACGGGTGGACGATCAACTGGCTGGAAACTGAAAATAATATTCGCCTTCTGGCACTGCATCGCGCTCCAGCAAGTGCTCATCGTAAAATCTATCTTTCCAGTGGCATTCACGGTGATGAACCGGCGGCACCTTTGGCCATGTGCCGGCTCATCACTGAAAATGTCTGGCCTGAAGACACGGCTCTGTGGATCAGCCCCTGTCTGAATCCCACCGGTTTCCCAGCTAATACGCGCGAGAATGCCGCGGGCGATGATCTCAACCGTGATTATAAACATCTTAATACACCCGAAATCCGTGCGCATACGCAGTGGCTTCAGACGTTACCCGATATGGATTTCACCATTCAGCTTCATGAGGACTGGGAAGCGAAGGGATTCTATTTTTATGAACTCAAGATGGGTGACGAACCTACCGAGCCACGACGGGTGCTGGAAGCGGTGAAAACCGTTTGTCCGATTGACGAATCGGTGGAAATCGATGGGCGCAAAAATGATCGTGGATTGATTGCACCTGAACTGGATCCGCGGCTTCGGGAATTATGGCCTGAAGCTTTTTGGCTGGTGATGAATAAAACTCAGCTCAGTTATACTTGTGAGGCACCCTCAGATTTTCCAATGCAGGTTCGAACCGAGGCACTGGTGCGGGCGGTTAGGAGTCTTTTAGTTTAGCAAATAAAGAGTAGGATGGTTTTGGGAATCGAACCCAACGAACACCGAATCCCCCGTTTTCAGGGGGAATACAGCTATCATACTGATCACTCAGA
>CAJWMQ010000072.1 GCA_913042895.1 uncultured Verrucomicrobiales bacterium
CCAGTCGCCCTTGTCCTCGTCCTTATGTGGGAAGGTGCCCCAGTCGACTAGGCGATGATTGCCAAAAGGTGTGGTGACCAGTTTTTTCTTACCCTCAGGAAAGGGAGCGCCGCTGGCTCCCGGGCCAATGAAATCAAATTCATTGTCTGTTTTTTGCCGTCCATAACGGCCGTGATAAATTTTACCGGTGGTGTAAGTCGTGTAGCCGCCATGTTTCTTGAGGTATTGGGGCAGGGTAACGGTGTCCTTAAGCTCGGGCACATTGCGAAACCAAGGGGCGAGTCCGTAGATGCCGGTGCTGCCCGGCCGCCGGCCGATCATCAGGCTGGTGCGTGAGGGATTGCACAGGGGGGATTGGCAATGGGCATTGGTAAAGCCTGTGCCGCGCTTGGCTAGCCGATCGATGTGGGGCGTCTTCACCATCGGATGCCCGCCGAGGTAGCCGATCCAATCGTTCTGATCATCAATCGCGATCATCAGGATATTGGGTTTTTTATCTTCTGCAGAGAGGGTGAGGGACAGGATTAGCCCAACCAGTAAAAAAGGAAAACGCATGGGCCGATCATGCCGCGTCTAACGCGCGGTGGCCAGTTTTTAGATGTGGAGGGCTGGGCTTAGGCAAGTCGTTTTGTCGGGCGCGACTTTGACATCGGCCGACAAACACGGTAGTTTGTAAAAAATGAAGGTTTGGTGCCAAAGCGTATTAGCCGTGTGCATGATGTTGGTCTTAGCCAACCCCTTGTGCGCGTGTGAGTCGCAGAAGCCCGCGGCGGCTCCGGAATCCACCGGTTGCTGCAGCGCCCAATCTGATAAAGAATCTGCTCCGAAACCTTCTTCGGCGCCGAGCCCCTGCGATTGCGAATCGGCTGTGCACGAGGGATTGCTGGCGGCCAAAGAAGATAGTTTCAAGCCGGCCGCACTGGCGGCAACCGTGCCGTTGCGCTCGACCCCCGTGGTTGCCGCACGCCACTTCAAACGCGTGGCTGATGGTCGCGCGGATTTTCACGGGCCGCCATTGCGGCATCTCTATTCCATCTATCGTCTCTGATTGCGTCCGCCAGCGAGTTCTGAACTCGCTAGGCTTTACAGTGGACGTGTTTTTTAACGGGATTCTTCCCACCTTTGATCTGCCTTGGTGCGTGTGAATAGAGACGATTGAGATGAGACAATTTATTTTAACAGCCTTCATTGTGACCGGCGTGTGGACGTCGGATGCCGCGGTGGTGCGGCATGAACTGACGATTGGCGAGAAGACGATTTCGCCGGCGGGCAAGCAGGTGACTGCGTTGACGATCAATAACGGCATCCCCGGGCCGGTACTGCGTTTCAAGGTGGGCGACACGGCACAGATCCGGGTGCATAACCGGTTGCCCAAGGAAAAGACACTGTTGCACTGGCACGGTTTGCTGGTGCCGAATAGCGAGGACGGGGTGCCGATGCTGAGCACGCCGCCCATTCCGCCGGGGGGATCTCATGATTACGAGTTCGAGCTGAAGCACGCGGGTACCTATTGGTACCACTCGCACGTGGGCTTGCAGGAACAGCGCGGGGTGTACGGCGCCATCGTGGTGGAGCCGGCGGTGGTCGATCCGGATGAACCGGCGTTTGACCGTGAACATGTGGTGGTGTTGTCCGACTGGACGAATGAACATCCGGATGCGGTGATGCGGTCGTTGCGACGCAGCGATGAATGGTACGCCATTCGCAAGGGCAACCAGCAAAGCCTGTGGGGTGCGTATCGCGCCGGGATGCTGGATGATTATCTCCAAAACCAATGGGTGAATATGCCGCCAATGGATATCTCGGATGTGGCCTACGACGCCTTCTGGGCCAACGGCGCGCCACGTCGGCAATTGACCGGTGCCGCGGGTGAGCGTGTGAAGCTCCGGCTGATCAATGCGGGGGCGGCCACGTATTTTTATGTGCACTCGGCGACCGGCCCGCTCACGGTGGTGGCGGCCGACGGCATGCCGGTGCAGCCGTTTGCGCGGAAGCGGTTGTTGATGGGTATGGGCGAAACCTACGACGTGATCGTGACCGTGCCGGACGGCGGCCGCTACGAGGTGCGGGCCACCGCGCAAGATGGCTCAGGGCATGCGTCCGTGTTTCTTGGCGCAGGCGAACAACATCCGGCGTCGGTCATCCCGAAGCCGAAGTTATACAGTATGGACTGGATGTTGGCAGGGATGGATGACGAATCGCCCGGCGATTTGGAATCAGCCCGACCACTGGCCCCGTATGTGGCCCTGCGCGCGCGGCAATCCACCGCGCTGCCGCCCGCCGCGCCCGTACGGGAAATGGAGCTGCGGCTCACGGGCGACATGCAGCGTTATGTGTGGTCGTTTAACGGCAAAACAGTGAAGGAGGAAACCACCATTCGCGTGACCCGCGGTGAGGTCGTGCGCATGCGATTCATCAACGATACGATGATGCATCATCCGCTGCATTTGCACGGCCACTTCTTCCGACTGCTCAACGGCCAGGGCGAGTTTGCGCCGCTCAAGCACACGGTTGATGTGCCGCCAATGGGCAAGGCGGCGATTGAATTTCTCGCCAACGAAGAGGGCGACTGGGTATTTCACTGTCACATGCTCTATCACATGAAAGCCGGCATGACGCGGGTGATCAGCTACGCTGAGCAGGGGCCGGATCATCAGCCGAAGATTCACCTGAAACACGTGAACCCGTGGCAGTTTACAGTGGACGGCACAGTGCAAAGCAACTTCACCGAAGGCAGCACCGGCTGGTACAACGACCGTCACCGCGTGGCTCTCGACTGGGAGCATGGCTTTGATGAGGACGAATACGAACTGGACCTCAAGTGGAGCCGCTTCCTCAATCGCGACTGGTCCACCATGGCCGGCTACCGTTTTACCAATGAACACGACGCCCGCGATCGTGCTTTTGCCGGCGTGCAGCATCGACTGCCGTTTCTTACCTACAGCAGTCTCACGCTCGATACCGAAGGCGACCTGCGGCCCGGCCTGTCCCGCGAACTACAGCTCACCTCGCGACTCAGTTGGGTGAATGAACTGGAATATGATACTCACTCCAAATGGGAATGGAATAGCGGCCTCAAGTATCGCCTCAACAAAACCTGGTCATTCACCGGCGGCTTTCATTCTGATCACGGGTTTGGAGCCGGGCTTAATTTTCAATGGTAATTTTAACAAACAAAAAAATATGAAACACACACTCATTATTCTCGGTTTAGCCAGTGCGCTTTTTACAAGAAGCTCGCTCCAAGCATCTCAACCAAAGCTCAAGGAATACCCGCTAAAGATTTGTCTGGTGTCCGACAACAAGCTTGGTTCCATGGGTAAGCCCTACAAGTTCACGCACGAAGATCAACGCGTCGAACTCTGCTGTAAGCCATGCCTCAAAAAGTTCACGAAAGAACCGGTGAAGTATTTGAAGAAGCTAGAGCCGAAGAAGAAATAGTTACTCCAAAATCTCCTTGGCCACGTGGCCGTGGTCGTTAGCTCAGCGCCAGCGGGCCGTCCTTGGAGAGCGTTGGGTTGCCGAAAGTTTCGAGCTTGTGGCCGAAGGCGTGAGCGAGGCTAAGCAGCAGGCGGTTGTGCGGCACGCCTTTGAACTGCAGCGAGCGGCCGGTCTGGAAGCCGAGTCCGCCGCCGAGCAGTACAAACGGAATGTCGTTGAGCGTGTGGCTGTTGCCTTTACCGAGTTCGTTGGTCCACACGATGGTGGTGTGGTCCAGCATGTTGCCGGTGCCACCGGGTTCAGGGGTCTCTGACAGGCGCTTGGCTAGGTAGGCCAGCTCGCCAGCAAACCACGTGTTGATACGCGTGAGCTTGTCGACGGCCGCACCGTTTTTATCTGGCTCGTGGGAAAGGGAGTGGTGGTTGTCCTTGATGTCCAGCCAGTTCATTCGGGCGCCGCCGACGGATTTGGTGAATTGAAGGGTGGCCACGCGGGCAAAGTCGTTGACGAAGCTGTTAATCAACAGCTCCATTTGCATGCGGCTCAGCTCGGGCAGGTTGTCGTTTTGGTTGGCCACCCCGGACTCCAGTGCGGGCGGCCGGGCGCGATATTTTTTGCCTTGATCGGCCGCCAATTCGGCATCCAGTTCAGCCACAAACTTCGCGTTCTGCTCGAGCAACGCGCGGTCCGCGGGGCTAAGTCGGTCGCCGAGTTTCTTGAAATCTTCCTGCAACGTGCCGAGCACACTTTGCAAAGCGGCCTTATCGCGTAGGTTGCCGTACAACTTTTGGTACATGCGGTACGGATCATCGGTTGGGGCCACGGGCTGGTTGGGGCCGGCATAGGACATGCGCGTCCAGGGATCGGCACGATCGCTTACGCCCACGCCAAATTCCAGTGCCCCAAAGCGCGTACGGGTGGCGGCTTGCGACTGCAAAAAGTTTTTGATCTCCTGATCAATAGAGATGCCTTTGGCCCAGCCAGCCGGGGTGTGGCCGCCGCCTTGAATGTTGCCGGGGAAGAGCTCGATGCCGGTAAGCAGGCAGCTCATACCGCGCATGTGGCTGTCGCCATCGCCGCGCACGCGGTTGTGCACGCCCTTGAGCACGAGCAGCTGATTGCGGAATGGTTCCAGCGGCTTAAGGATTGGCTTGAGGGCAAAGTCGGCGTTGGGTTGGTCGGGCCAATAATTTTTCGGGATGGTGCCGTTGGGGCTGAACATCACGATCAACCGTTGGCGCGGACGGGAGGGAGCTGCTTCACCCAGGTTAGGCAGGCCCATCAGGAATGGCATCGCCGTACTGGAGATGCCTAGTCGTTGTAAAAATTCGCGTCGTGTCGATACGTTCATCTTACTGTTTCTCTCCTGGGTGCGTAAGACCCCCGCCGGCCACCCGCACGGTGATCTCAGTCATTAGACGGGGCACATTGCAATCCGTCTTCACAAAATCTTGCCACAATTCATCTAGGGTTTCACGCCCAAAAGCGCCCGGTGCCTGCTTGGCGAGGTGGTTGAAAAGCTGTTCTACAAAATGCCGCTGCCCGTGCGGACTATCCGCCGCGTAATTAGCAATTGTTCGTGGGCCGGTGATCTTCAGGGGCGTGTTAGTGGCGGTAATGTACTCGCTTGAGGAATTAATCGGTCGGCCTTTTTCTTTGGTACGCCAGCGGCCGATGGCATCGAAATTTTCCAGCGCGAACCCGAGCGGATTGATGATGCTGTGGCAGCTCATGCAGTCGGCCGCCTTGGTGAGGTGGGCAACCTTCTCGCGCATGGTTTGGTCCGGTTTGAATTCGCTGTCCTTAAATTGAATGGCATTAGGTGGCGGCCGGAGTGTACGGCCGGCGATGTGCCTAGCGAGAAACACGCCTCGATGAATCGGTGAGGAGTTGTCCGCATAGGCAAACTGCGCGAGCAATAACGGATGGGTGAGCACGCCGGCGCGGCGGTTGGGGCCCATCGAAATTTTTTCAAACCCGCCGGAGGTCACCTCGGTTCCATAAAATTTACCTAGCCGATCATTCAGGTACAGGTGATCGGCCTTGAGTAGGTCGCGATAGTCGCCCGAGCCGTTCCACATGGTCTCGTCCAGAAAGAGCCGGAGCGATTGGCGCAGGTCTGCCACAACGTGCTGGTTAAATTCCGGAAAGGCTTCCGTGTTTTTATCGATGGCGTTGGCCTTGTCCAGTTCCAGCCAGTGCTGGAAAAAGTGCTGGAGTTTTGCGCGGGCGCGCGGATCGCGCATCATGCGGTTGGCTTGCGCACGAACGTGGTTTGGTGTTTTCAGGTTACCAGATTGGATGGCCACTTGGAGTGATCGATCAGGCACCGAATCCCACAACAGCAAGGCCAGGCGGGCAGCAATCTGATGGGCATCCGGCTCGGGTGAATGCAAGTCCGGATACAAAAAGCGCGGCGATTTCAGCGCGAGAATGACTGTGCGTTTCAGCGCATCGGCTGGCGAGGAATCGTTGGCGAAAAAGGCATCCACAAACACCTTGCGCTGCGGCTCCGTCAAGGGCCGGCGAAAGGCGGTGGCCACGAATCGGGCGGCAAAGGCGCGCACCTTGTCTCGGCGTTGCGGATCGTCTTCGTGCGTGCCGGCCAGTCGATCCATGTGGCGCACCATCCTTGCCGCGGTGTCCAGTGCGCCTCGCGTGGTGGCCTCGTCCCATGCTTTGGAAACGGAGATGCCGCGCGCAAACCCGTGGCTGCTGTCATCCGGCGGTAATGGCGTTTGCACCGTGAACACGCGCGCCGATTGCTTGGGCATGAATTGGCTGCGCGGAATGATTTCCTCCACGCCATGCGGCGGTTTCCAGCGCAGCTCGATCGAGGCGCGCTTATCTTTCCATTTGAAAAAATCCAGCGCAATCGGCACCGCACGACCGCCCAGCAGACGCAAGGAAATGCGATGCTCCTTCAATTGACCGTCGCTGACCCACGCATCGAGAATTGGCTGCTCACTGTTGACCCAAAGCTTGATGCCGTTCTCGGTTTTGACGATGAATTCATACGTGCCCGTCTCGGGCGTGAAAATGGAGCCTCGCCAGCGCGCGGAAAATTCTTCCGCCTTGAAGCCCTCGCCCTCCGGGGCACCTGTGCCCCAGTCGAAATCCACCGGGCCGTCCACACGATCAAAGGCCTTTTGTTTGTTGTTGTAGCCGCGCGTTTTGTACCACGTGCCGGTGAGGCCGCGCTGTTCATCGAAGGTGCTTGTGCGCCCGAGAAATTCCCCCAGCAAATCCGCGATGCTCTCCTCGTACTGCCGGCGAGTGAGTCGGCTGACCATCACCCGCGCCGGCTGGTTGCGCGCCTGCGCGTCCGGCGAGTAGAAGGCGTCGTAAATATACTTGGCCACCTTCGCCGCATCCTCGCCGACGCATAACTCTGCCTTCCCGTCCGGCATCGTCTTCTCAATCTCCGCAGTCAACTTCTGCAGCGACCAATCGCCGGTTAAGGATTCATCGTATTTCCCGGTGCCTTCACCAGCCGCGCCGTGGCATTTGACGCATTGAGCGCGGTAGATTTGTTCGCCCGTGCGATCGGCGGCGAACAGCATGCCAGCAGACGTCGCCAACAATAAGACGAAAAGGCCGCCGGTGCTGTGCAGGAACGATGGCATAGCGGCATTTGGATGCCTGAAATTGGCCGGTTATTCAACCCTGCAATATAGGTGACCGGCGAGTTGCTCGAAGGTTTGATCATTCAACTGCCCCACTGCATTCACCCGCGTGTTTTGCCTGTTTGAAACAGCAGTCCTAGGCGGATGTTATTGCGCCGTCCAGCCGCCGTCGACGCTGAGCATGGCGCCGGTGGTGTAGCTGGCCGCGTCGCTGGCGAGGTAAATGGCCGCGCCCTGAATTTCCTTCAGATCTCCCCAACGCTTGAGCGCGGTAGCGCCCACGATGAATTTCTTGCCCTCTTCGGTATCCGCAATGGGCACATTCATCGGCGTAAGAAACGGGCCGGGGCAGATGGCGTTGACGGTGATGCCCTCCTCAGCCAGTTCCATGGCCAGCGAACGGGTGAGCATTACCGCGCCGCCTTTGCTGCTGCAATAAGGCGTGCGGTTGGCGATCGCCACGAGACCCAGTGCGCTGGCGAGGTTAATGATGCGGCCGTACTGTTTCTCTTTCATGTGCGGCAACACCGCGCGGCAGGCGAGCCAGGTGCCGTCCACATTAATGCGCTGCACCTCTGAAAATTCCTCGTAGCTCACTTCATCGATCGGCCCGCGGATGTTGATACCTGCGCTATTTACTAGGATATCGATCCGGCCAAATTCCTCCAAGCACTTGGCGACCATGGCCTCCATGTCGGCTTGTTTGGACACATCGGCAGCGAACCCTACCGCCTTGCAGCCGTATTCGGCGGCGATTTTGTCCGCGGTGGTCTGGGCTTCCTCGGCATTGCGACTGACGAGCATGAGGTTGGCTCCAGCACTAGCCAGGCCGGCGCCCATCGCCTCACCCAATCCTTTGGAGCCGCCGGTGATGATCGCCACGCGATTGGTGAGTTCGAATAGTTTGATTCCGGAGAGCATGATTATTTCTTTAAGTTAAATCGCTGGATATGGTGGAACAAGGTGTGTTCGACGACTAAGAGATTGGTGGCTGGATTGAACGCTACTTCATATCAAGCTTCCGGGTAAACCCACGGCTCTCGGTAATTTCGCTGGAGGAGTTGATTGGCTTGTTTATCGTTTAAGATTTGCTCTTTACCTCCGTCCCATTCGAGGCTGCGCCCAAGGCGGTAGGAAATCATGCCGAGCATTGGTAGCACAGAGGAACGGTGCGCCGGTTCAATGTCCGCTGCGGGCGTGTGCTTGGGATCGGCGATCGCCTTCATGAAGTCCGCCCAGAGCGGCGGGAGGTTATGGCCGTCGCGTTCGTTATCAAATCGCGGATCGCCGTGGGCTTTCATTCCGTTTTTCTTCGCCGGATAAAACGTCCAACCATCGCGCCAGCCGATGTGCAGAATGCCTTCGGTGCCATAAAAGTAAGCGCCGTAACGGTGGTGTTCGGTGGCGTTCATCGCGAAGCGCCGATGTTCCCACGTGACGGTGAAGTCTTCGTAATCATAAATGGCCACCTGCGAGTCGGGCGTGTCGCTGGTCATTGCCTCGCCGTCATTCACCGCAGCGCCGCGTACTGGGCGGCCTCCGCTGGAAAAAACGCGCTTGGGGAATTTCTCATCACTCCACCACGTAATTTGGTCGAGCCAATGCACGCCCCAGTCGCCGAGGGTGCCGTTGGCGTAATCAAGAAAATGGCGCCAACCGCCCGGATGCAGCCGACGATTGAACGGCCGCTTGGGCGCCGGGCCGCACCAGAGATCCCAGTCCATTCCCATCGGCGCAGGACTGTTTGGCGTGGGCTCCTCTTTGCCGCCGCCGCCGGTGACGAACAACCGGACCTGCCCCACCTTGCCGACTTTTCCGGATTTCAAAAACTTCATCGCCTCCACATGATGCGGCCCAATACGCCGATGCAGGCCCACCTGCACCACGCGTTTGGCCGCCCGTGCGGCGTTGAGAATGGCGCGGCTTTCTTCCACCGTATGCGCGGTGGGTTTTTCAAGGAACACATGGGCGCCTGCTTCAATCGCCGCAATCGCCGGCAGTGCGTGCCAGTGGTCGGGCGTGGCGATAATCACAATCTCCGGCTTCTCCCTGCCGAGCATCTCGCGAAAGTCATTGTACTTGCGCGGCTGATCGCCGTTGAGATCGGTGATCTCCTCGGCGCTTACCTCGCGCGTCTGCTCGCTCACGTCGCAAATGCCCACTACCTTGCACTGGCCGTGCGCCATCGCGTCGCGCAAAATGTTCATGCCCCACCAGCCGGCGCCGATGATCGCCGTGCGATATTTTTTGCCGGGAGCCGCCAATAACGGCGTGGCGGCAAAGGAAGCCGCCGTGGCGGCCGCGGAAGTTTTCAGGAAACGACGACGGGAAGCTTGCATGAAGCTTCGATTATTGACCGCGTCGCAGATCGAGGCAAACCAAATGGCCCTTGGAATTGCGGCAGTACAACAGGCCGTTGGCCAGCACCGGGGCGGTCCAGCAATCCTTGTCCAGCACGCGCGTGCGGCTGGAGGGCTTGAATCCCTTGGGCGTGGCTGGGGCGGTCATTAAGGCCCCCGTACCGGTGAGCACTATCAAGCGATCATCGGCGGCGGTCAAAGCGCCGAACCCGGTGGCGTGTTCCCAAACCACTTCGCCGGTCTTCCAGCTCACGCAGCGCAGTTTGCCCGGGCCACCGCTGTCGCCATCGAAGCCGTACAAATGATCGCCGATCTTCACCGCGGCATTCATTTGCGTGGACAAATTTTTATTCTTCCAAACCTCCGTCAGCTCGGCTCCGATTTTGTACAGGCCGCAGCCTTTCCGGTATCCACTGCCCACAAACACCTGATCGCCATCCACAATGGCATCGGCCGCATTCACGCCGTACCGGGTAAACCAACGTAGGCTCCAGGCTTCCTGGCCATCGGCCACCTTCACCGCCGAATAGGCGCGGCCGCTACTCACGATCACGTGCGGCTGGCCGCCCAGTATCACGGGTTGCGGCGTGGCGTAGCCGGCCTCACCGTCGGCGGATTTCCAGAGTGTCTTGCCGGTTTTCAAATCCAACGCCACGCCGCCTGCACCGGCATTGAGCAGAAGACGGTCACCTAGTATCAGCGGTGACCCGTTGAAGCCCCAGGTCGGGACGCGGACCTGATGCTCCTTGGCGAGATGCCGCGCCCAGAGCACCTGACCTTCGCCAGCGTTTTTTGGATGTGGCACCAAGCAGCTCACCTCGCCCCATTTGCCGGCCACATAAACGCGACCGTCAGCCACCGTGGGCGTGCTGCCCGGACCGCCGATGTAAAACTTGGCACCGATGTTCGACAACCACGAGTAACTCCACTGCTTGCGGCCGGTCTTGGCGTCGAGACAGTACAGCGTGTCGGCGCCTTCGTTGTGCCCCAGCGTATATAGGCGTCCTTTCGCCACGGCCATCGATGAAAATCCAATGCCAACCTGCGCCTCCCACAATCGCTTCGGCCCAGTCTCCGGCCAGTCGGTTAGCCAGTTTTTTTCGCGTGAAATGCCGTCGTACTGCGGTCCTCGAAAGTGCGGCCAGTCTTCAGCCGCCAGCCACAACGGGGCCAGTAGTAGGGGAAGGAGTTTGCGAATCATCATTTAAATTTTTAATTGTGTGTGCGCGTAGGCGACCGATTTAGCATTGTTGGCCTCCGTTCCTATCGCCAGTACGGCCGTGGTACCTGCCAAAATTATCCGGCGATCCATCACACCCGCCATTCTCTCCGTTGGCCGGCCCCTTGGCAAGCGCGGGCGCGCGCGGTACAACCCCTGCGTGTTCACGCTGCATCCCCAACTCCAGGCCGATTGCCACCCGCTCGGGCAACTCACCGGCGGCCGTCTGCTGCTCCATCGCAATGCTGCGGTGACGTGGTTCATTCTCGTGCCCGAAACGGAGGCCGCCGATCTGCTGGATTTGCCTGAGGCCCAACTTAACTCAATCATGGCCGATGGCCGGGCCTTGTCGGCCTTTCTGAAAAACGAGCGTAACTTTCCCAAGGTCAATTTCGGCGCAATTGGGAATCTCGTGCCGCAACTTCACCTGCACATCGTTGGCCGCACTCCCGAGGACGCCTGCTGGCCCCAACCAGTTTGGGGCAACCTGCCTGAAGGCCCAGCCTACACCGAACCCGAGATCGAAACCCTCCGCAATCAACTCATCGAACATTGCGACCTGCAACCGGTTGATTAACACTCCGCGTATGGATCTCCAGCTTACAAACCAAGGCGTGGTGGTGCTCGGCGGCGGCAGTGGGATTGGGCGCGCGATTGCCGCGGCGTTTGCGGAGGAAGGCGCGTGCGTGGGCGTGTTCGATCGCAGCCTGCGCTGCAGTAAATGGCCAGCGGAATTGGAGGTGGAATATGTGGTGGGCGACATTGCCGATTCCGAGAGTGTGCAATCCGCCGCGAGGCAGTTTGAGGAAACCCTCGGCGGCGTGCGGCATGTGATCTGCGCGGCCGGTATCGGCTCGGGCAAGTTTGGATTTCCATTTTGGAATCTCGAACCGGCGGATTGGCCGCGGGTCCTGGAGGTGAATGTCATGGGCATGGTGCATACTGCGCACGCGTTTGCACCGGGCCTGCGCGCGGCGGGCGAGGGGACATTTCTATTTCTCACCTCGGTGGCCGCCCAGACTGGATCGCCCACCGATCCGCCCTATAGCGCGACTAAGGCGGCGGTCATCAATTTCATGCAAGTCATGGCCAAGGATTTGGCGCCTTTCAACGTGCGCGCTAATTGCCTCTCGCCCGGCATGGTGAAAACACCGCTCAATGAATCGGTCTGGGCCGCCGGCCAGGAGCAACTGCCCGAGGACGAGCGCCAGAGCTACGAGGAATGGGCTGCGGCCAAGATCAAGACTATCGCGCCCCTCGGTCGCTGGCAGCAACCCTCTGAATTCGGCGCGATGGCCGCCTACCTCGCCTCGCCTCACGCCTGCAACATCACCGGCCAAACAATTAACATCGACGGCGGTCAAGTGATGCACGCCTAGCCAAATCGCTTGCCAAACCCGCCTCTCACAGGGAGAGTCGCCGCCGATTTACTTTTATTATGAGCGAGAAAAAATGTCGTTGGGGTTTCCTGAGCGCCGCCTGGATCGGGATGAAAAACTGGCAATCGGTTGCATTGTCCGGCAATGGCGAGATTGTGGCCGTGGCCAGCCGAGATAAAGCTAAGGCGCAGGCTTGGATCGATGAATGCTCCGCGCATGTCCCGATGCCATCATCAGCCAATGGCGCCGAGGCGGTGGAAGGCTACGACGCTCTGCTCGCACGCGACGACATTGACGCCGTGTATATTCCGCTGCCCACCGGCGTACGGTCCGAATGGGTGATCAAGGCCGCGCAGGCCGGCAAACATGTGATGTGCGAGAAGCCTTGCGGCATCGATGTGGCCGAGACTGAGGCGCAGCTCGCCGCTTGCAACGAGGCCGGCGTGCAGTTCATGGACGGCGTGATGTTCATGCATAGCAAACGGTTGGATGCGCTGCGCGAGACATTGGCCGACGGCAGCATCGGCGAGGTGCGCCGCATTCATTCGGCGTTCAGCTTTAATGGCGGCGACGATTTTGTCTCTGGCAACATTCGTATGCACAGTGATCTCGAGCCGCTCGGTTGCTTGGGTGATCTCGGTTGGTACAACATTCGTTTTAATCTCTGGACCATGGACTACGCCATGCCCAAGGCCGTGAGCGGTCGCATGATCCGTGGCGCCGCGCGTGGCGACAGCCCCGATCAGGTGCCTGTGGAATTTTCCGGCGAACTCTTCTATGAGAACGACGTCACAGCTAGCTACTACTGCTCCTTCATTACCGCCAATCAGCAATGGGCTCACGTGTGCGGCACGGACGGCACACTGCGGGTGGATGATTTCGTGGTGCCGTTCTTTGGCTCCGAGGCGAAGTACACCGTGAGCAACACCGAGAGCAATCAGCATGTGTGCGATTTCAACATGGAACAGCGCGACCGCATAGTGTCCGTTAAGGAACACGCCAACGCCCATCCCACCGCGCAGGAAGCCAATCTCTTCCGAAACTTCGGCGACCTTGTCCTCAGCGGTAAGACTGATCCCAAGTGGGGCGAGATCACCCTGCAAACCCAACAGGTTATGATGGCCTGTCTCGAATCTGCCAAACAAGACGGCGCGCGTGTGCAACTTTAACGGGTTTTATCCGCCTCCGCCGTTAATTAATCCACCTTCCACCAGTCGTTGATACGGGTGAGGAGATCCTGAACTACTTCGGGGTGGGCTTGTGCCAGATTCTTGGTTTCATGTGGATCGGCATGGAGATCGAAGAGTTCTAAATCCGCACCTGTTTTTTTGCGATGGCCGCCGCCCCAGGGCTTAATTTTCGGTGGATTTTTGATCCAGGCAACGAGTTTCCATTTGCCCGTGATGCAGGATTGGGTCCAGAGACTCTTTTCCGGTTCAGTGGCGGAGACCATGTTGTGGGCGAAGTTTGAGAGGAACAGTGTCTCGCGCTGGACCACCGCTTGTTGGTTGAGCAGATTGATGCCGGGTAAGGAGGGCGGAGGCTTTACGCCGGCCGCATTGAGGATCGTAGGAACCACGTCGATATTGGATACTAGTTGGTGCTCATCCTTGCGCGGTTTTATTTTGCCGGGCCAATGCGCGATGACTGGGGTGCGTACGCCGTTTTCATAGGGGTGCGCCTTGCCGTATTCGTTCCAGCCATTGTCGGCGAGGTAGAGTACCAGCGTGTTGTCAGCCACGCCCTTTTTCTTCAGTTGGCTCATCAATTCGCCGCAGGTTTCATCGAGCCACTCAATCATCGCTAGATACTTGGATTTTTTCTGATTTTTGACCGCGGCATATTTCTTGAGCAACCGTTCGGGTGGATTGTGCGGCGTGTGCGGCAGGAACGGAGCGTACCAGACAAAGAACGGCTTTTCTTGTTGCTGCGCCTTATCGATGAAATCGTAAATCGGCTTCATCGACTTGCGTCCTATAGACAACGCCTTCCCGCCGTGGCGGCCGGTGGGGCCCATGTCGTCGGTGAAGCCAACCTGGTTCGGGTGTCCCATCCAGTATTTACCCGTATGCAAGGTCATATAACCAGCATCGGTGAGCAGTCTAGGTAGTTGTGGCTTTTTGAAAAACGGATCAATCCAATCTGCGCGGTTTTGTCCTTGATGGGGATCATTGCCGGTGATGCCGTGTTGATGCGGGTACAACCCGGTAAGCATCGTGGCTAGTGACGGACTACAGATGGCGGTGGTAACGTATCCACGGGTGTAAGCCAGCCCTTCCGCGGCGAGACGGTCGATGTTGGGAGTTTTG
>CAJWMQ010000073.1 GCA_913042895.1 uncultured Verrucomicrobiales bacterium
TCATTTAATTGGAATCCCTTTAGGTCATATTTTACAAATTGGTTTAACATGTTTTGGCTTAGCAAATATTTTTTTACTTTACCCTCAAATTCAATTTTATATGAAAATTTTATGCTTTTTATATTTGCTATATCTAAGTTGGAAAATGATTGGTTCATTTAGCTTGGTTCAAAAGGAAAGTGGAAGGCCTCTAAAATTTTATGAGGCTTCTTTATTCCAATTTATAAACCCGAAAGCATGGTCTATAGCTATTACAGTTGCTTCAGGTTTTTTTCCAACTGAAGAAAACATTGTTATAGGTGTCTCATTTGTAACAATTACAGCCGCAGTTATTTGTTTTCCTACTATAAGTCTCTGGGCTTTATTTGGAAGTGGTTTAAGAAAATTCGTAAATGAGCAAAAAACAAAAAAAATTGTTGAATACATTCTTGCAGTATTGCTAGTTTTAACAGGCATATTCATTGCCTTGCCAGCTGGCTTAATTGGCATAGTTTGTAGTGGCTTAGGCTACGAAACATTATTTTACGACAAGAGTTATTGGGGGTTGCTGGTATTGGTAAGTGGATTGGTTCTGATTTTTGTTTCTTGGCAGATTTTGGCAGGCAAAACCAAGGGTTACACAAAAGAACAAAAAAGGCGGATGAACTCTGTTGGCCCCGATATACACATTGTTAGCACAATCGCTGATGATAATGACTAATTCTCCCGCAAAACTCCCTAAGCGCGTTGGCGAGCTTTCAAAAGGGCTGGACGGTTGAGGGTCATTTTAAAATCCATTCCGTTTTGCAGTATGCAGATATTAGGCGGTGGCGTAGGCTGGTGGGAATGAAGCAAATTCTCGTGATGATGGCGGCGGGGGTGTTGGTGGGGTGTGGGAAATCAGATGAAGAAAAGTATGCAGAAAGTAGAACTGCAACTGCCGAGGCATTTGCGGAAAAATACGGGGCTATTTTTGAAGGGGGATTGGATGAAGTGCAAGCGACTCCTGAACCAACCTCCGAGCCTCATGTGGCTCTTTCTGGTGATGAGAAGCTCATTGCCGACCTCATTGTTGAGCAGGCGATTCGGGAGTCACTCGGTAAGCCTCGTGGCGAATTAACCGAGAGGGATGCCGCAGTAATTAATGACCTCCACCTTGATGGTAGTCAAATAACCGACGAGGGCCTCAAGGATGTTGCCAAGTTACAGCATCTCGAACGGCTTGACTTGAGTGACACCAAAATCACTGACGCAGGCCTCAAGGAAGTGGCCAAGTTGCAGAAGCTCAAATCGCTTAGATTGAATGATACCGAAATTAGCGACGAGGGCCTGAAGGAAGTGGCCAAGCTTAAGAAGCTTGAGAAGCTTGACCTGAACTTTACCCAAATCACCGACAATGGTGCGGCTGAATTACAGAAGGCGTTGCCGAATTGTAGAATCTCCGCCCCTAATCCTCCCCGTAAAACTCCTTGAGTGCGTTGGCGATCTTCACGATCGTCCAAACGAGCGTCGCCAACAAAATAAGAACCTGAAACATGTCGGTTATCCCTTCGATGAATGTAGTGGCCGCGATTAAGCCGCTTTGGCGCCGTTAATTGTCTCTACGCATTGCGGAACGTAGCTTGACCCTTTTGAATAAGGCTCAGACATCTCATAATCCGCATGTCCAATCCACCCCATGCGGTCTTCGACGCTCGCACCGCCTTCTTCGAGGCGTTCAGCCATTATAAAACGATGGCCGTGAAGTGACACCTTCGAGGTTTCAACCAATCCACTAACCACGCAAAGATACGCGCCCGTTCGCTTGTTATAATCTTGGTGAGAGCAGGCAATAAATGTCCGGCTTTAGGCCGGCTTTCTGAAACGGACCGAAGTGCGGGGCCAATCGGTGCGCGAGAAGTAAGAATAGTATCCGTGATACCGTGCTCAAACGACTTTTTGTCGTTTACCTCACGTATAAAAACGCATTGGTATTCAGTAGAACTCGGCAATAAGCCGCCATTCCGTGCTTTTTTACGAAAGCTTCAGCCAATGTCAATTGGTTGGGTGCCAGTGCACGACTTAGCGTAAGCTCGTGAGCCAATCGTAGCTGGGAAGTAATATCATCACCGGTCTGATTGGCAAGTCGCTCGGCAAATAGTGCTGATTGGCTCAGTACAAAGCGGTTATTCATCAGTGCAAGGGATTGAAGCGGCGTGGTGGTGGAGGCGCGGTTTGGAGCGAGGGCAGAGGAGTCAGGACAGTCGAACGTGTCCAACAGATTCCGCCGGGCGCCGCGCGGACTGAAGCGGTAGATTGTGCGACGGAACTGCTCGGGTTTATCCTGCGCGATGATGTCGTAAAAATTGCTGCCCTTGAACGAGTACGCACGCACATCGCGATAGCCTACACCGCCAAGTTGCCGGTCGAGTTTGCCGGAAGCCACAAGCATGGTGTCGCGCATTTCCTCCGCGGCCAACCGGCGCGGGCTCATGCGCCAAAGCAGGCGGTTGCCGGCATCCACGGCCATGGCGTCGGGTTGGGGGCGCGAATCCTGCCGGTAGGTAGCGGAGGTTACGAGGTAGCGGTGCAACGCCTTGAGGCTCCATTTTTGATCGGCAAAATAGGTGGCCAGATGATCGAGCAGGGCGGGGTGCGACGGCCGCGTGCCGCTGAAGCCGAAATCGTTGGGCGTGTTCACGAGGCCCGCGCCGAAGTGATAATGCCACACGCGATTGGCCATTACGCGGCCGAAGAGAGGGTTGTCCGTATGCGTGATCCACTCGGCGAGCTTGGCGCGGCGCTGGGCGTCGGGCGCGTTGTCGGTCAGGCCGAAGTCGGCGGACAAGCTCTTGATGGCTGGGATGCCTGCGGGCGCCACGGCACCGATCGGCCTGAGCACATTGCCGCGGTCGAGAATTTGCATGACGCCCGGGTTGCGCGCTAGAACCGTGTAAACTTTCTCAGCCTGAGGGCTCTTGGCGGTGATGGCTTGGATCGCCTTGCGCACGGTGGCGAGTTGGTGGGAGTGTTGGGCGCGCGCTTCACGTTGCTCCGGCGTGAGAGCCTTGGCGACCTCGGCTTCGCTGATGGTGATCGTGCCCACCCCGGCCGAAGCGGCGACTTCCTCCGCCAACAAGGCGCGACCATAAAAACGCGCTGCAGTGATGGTGCCCTTGAGCATGCGATTAGCCCCGGCGGTCGTGCCGTGGCGGATACCAAAGGCGAGGTGCGCATTGTTCTCGGCGTGATTTTGGAATCCGGTTAGGTACGCCTTGCCGTACATCTTGCCGTTGCGATAACCGGTGATGGTGCCGTCGGCCCGGTACACGATCGCGAACTGCACGGCCTGCTGGTCGGCTTCCGTTTCTTCCGAGCCGGCGAAGGATTTGGTGCGCGTGAACCCGTTACTGCCGGCCATCCAGCGCTTGGGTTCGCGTTCGCCGAAGACAATGCTGTCAAACACCACGCCATTGTTATCCTGCAACGTGATCGCGCCACCACCGCGTTGGTTGAGATCCTTCAGTTTCACCCACACCTCTAGTGTCTTCTCGGCCACCGCCATGGGCAATGGCTCGGTGACCGCCCAGCCGCCGCCGTCAAGCACCAAGCCTTTGTTTGTTTGCTTGGCGGACCCTTTCAAGGTCACCGGCAGTTTACCGTGGGCGTCATTCAGGCCGGCGGTAAAATCCCACGCGGCTAAGGGCTTGGGCGTCGGCGAACCTTTGGGGCCCGCCTTCTGCGCGGCCTTGAGCAGGCGTTCGCGCACGGGATCTTCCACTGCAGCAATGGCCTTCAGCCAATGAGCTTCTTCCGTGCGCAGGGCATTCAGCTCGGCGGCATCCTCGCCGTTCACCATGCCGCGCAAATCACGTTCGCCGGGATTCACACCGGCTAGGGCGGCGGCCATCGCGTAGTAGTCCTTTTGCGAAATGGGATCAAACTTGTGATCGTGACACCGCGCGCAGTTGAGCGTCAGGCCGAGAAACGTTTGCCCAACCATGCCGACGAGATCCTCCATCTCATCCTGCCGCATGGTCTTGCGCATGGTATCGTTGTTCGGGCGGGTGGTGTTGTGGGGGCCGGTGACGAGGCAGGCAATGGCAATCACGCCGTCGGCCGAGCCGGGCTCCAGCACGTCGCCAGCGATCTGCATTTTCACAAACCGATCGTAGGGTAGATCGGAGTTCAGCGCGCGGATCACCCAGTTGCGGTACGGCCAAGAATGATTGCGGGGTTGATTGTATTCGAAGCCGTGGCTTTCGCCGTAATGCACCACATCCAGCCAATGCCGAGCCCAGCGCTCGCCGTAATGCGGCGAAGCTAAGAGGCGATCGACCACCTTCTCATAGGCATTCGGCGCTTTGTCATTAACGAACGCCTGCACTTCTTTCGGTTCCGGAGGCAGGCCAGTGAGATCATAGCTGAGCCGGCGAATTAAGGTGGCTCGGTTGGCGGCGTTCGAGGGTGTGAGTTTGTGTTCCTTCAGCGTGGCGAACACGAAGGCGTCGATGGGATTACGCGCCCATTTCTGGTTTGGCACCAGAGGCACTTCCGTCCGCTGCACGGGCTGCAGCGACCACCAGTTGGTGTCGGCTTTTTTTTCTTTTGCGTGCGCGGAGATGAGCCCCGCCACCAGTGCCGTCAGCACGGCTGGCGCGGCGATGCGGCTAGGCCAGGATATCTTTGATAACTTCGCCATGGACATCGGTGAGCCGCATGTCGCGGCTGCTGAATCGGATGGTGAGCTTGGTGTGATCCATGCCGAGCAGGTGCAGCATGGTGGCATGGAGATCGTGAATCTCGAGGCGTTTATCGACCGCCTTGTAACCGTATTCGTCGGTGCCGCCGTAGACGGTGCCGCCTTTCACGCCGGCGCCGGCCATCCAGAGGCTGAACCCGAACGGGTTATGATCGCGGCCGTTACTGCCCTGGGCAAACGGCGTGCGGCCAAATTCACCCATCCAGACGAGTAACGTACTGTCAAGTAGGCCGCGAGTCTCGAGATCGGTCAACAGCGCGGCGATGGGTTGGTCGACGGACTTGGCATTTTTTTCGTGACCGGCCTTGAGTCCGCCGTGTTGATCCCAGCGATCGCCATTGCCGCCGGGGCAGGTGAGTTGAATGAACCGGACACCGCGCTCCACCAGCCGGCGGGCGATTAGGCAGTTACGGCCGAATGTGCCGGTGTTGCGGAATTCCGCGTCGAGGCCGTAACTTTTTTTGGTTTGCTCGGTCTCGCCCTTGAGATCCATCAGCTCCGGCACGGCCGCCTGCATGCGGAAGGCCAGTTCCTGATTGGCGATGGCCGATTCGATTTGGTCTAGGCGTCCCACGCGGTCAACCACGCCGGTGTCGAGTTTGCGAATGAGATCGAGCTTGTTTTGCTGCAGCTCCGGCGTGGTCTCGGTGCGGCCGATGTTGGCGATCGGTTTGTCGCCGTACTTAAACACACTGCCCTGATAGGCCGCTGGCAGAAAGCCGTTGGAGAAACACCCGAGCCCGCCCGGCGGAATAAGGCCGCCATTAAGCACGATGAAGCCTGGTAGGTTTTGGTTGGCCGTGCCGAGGCCGTAATTGATCCAGGACCCCATGCTCGGCCGGCCGCCCTGGCCGAAGCCGGTGTGCAGAAAATAATTCGCGTTGGTGTGCTCGGAAAAGGCGGAGGTCATCGAGCGGATCACGCACAGTTTATCGGCGTGCCGGGCCACGTGCGGGAACAGATCGCTGATCGGAATACCCGACTGTCCGTAATGTTGAAACTGCCACGGACTGGCGAGTGTTTTGCCGCGGCTGTTGAATTGCGTGGCCTCCATCTTCAGCCCGAACGGCTGGCCGTGCTCCTTCGTTAGCCGGGGTTTGGGATCGAAGGTATCCACCGAGGACGGACCGCCATCCATGTACAGGAAAATGATGCTCTTGGCCTTGGGTGTGAAATGGGGCTGCTTGGGCGCAAGCGAGTTAACCGCCTTGCCCTGCGCCTCCCTCGCCAAAAACGAGGTCAGCGCCAGTCCGCCAAAACCATTGGCGCACCGCGCCAGCATATCCCGTCGCGTCATTGGTGACTGAGAAAATTGACCGCAATGATGCATGAGAGAATTGTAAACATGATGGTAAATGGCGCAATGCAGAAAGCTTGCCAGCGGCGCTACTGCGGCGTATCAGCAGGGATGCGTTTTGCGGGGTACATCTTGGGCATCGGCCTGCTGTTGGGGTGCCTGCAAATGGATGGACCGGTGACGTTGGGCGGGGGCGATCGAGTGACCGAGCCGCCGGTGCGTGTGCGGCAGGCGTTGGCGCTTAATTCTTTTTACACCAAGCATGTGGATGTGGACGGATTTTCGGTGGTGGCTTCAGATAATGTGTCGGATTTCGCCTTGTTGGAGGCGGCCTATCTCATCCGTAAAATGGTCGGTCATCGGAAGGATATCCTACAGGCCATGGCTCGGAACAAGGTGCGGTTTGCTATCATGGCACACAACGAATACACCACGCACATTCCGGAACATCGTGACTTGCAACCGCGCCTTTATTGGAACCGTCGTGCGCGTGGGCTGGGTGCCACACCGGAACGGCCGGCCGTGAGCTGCGGTGAGGAAAATCTGCTCGGCTATGTTAACGATCCGTACGCCTCGGAAAACATCCTCATCCATGAATTCGCACACGCTATTCATCTCATGGGCTTGTCCGAAACCGACCCCACTTTTGATGGTCGACTGGAAGCCGCTTACGCCGCTGCTGTGAAGGAGGGGTTATGGAAAGGCAAGTACGCCGGTCGCAATCACCACGAGTACTTTGCCGAAGGCGTGCAGTCGTGGTTTGATACCAATCGGGAAAATGATTTTGAACACAACCACGTCGATACCCGAGAGGAATTGCAGCAGTACGATCCGCGATTGGCTAAGCTGGTGAAAGAAGTTTTTGGCAGTGGCCCGTGGCGATATCGACATCCTCAACATCGCCAGCCGTACTCGGCCCATTTGGCTGGCTTTGACCGAGCCAAGGCGCCGGTCTTTGGTTGGGCAGAAAAATCCGTGGCTTGGTACAACCGCTTCAAGGAAGGCCTCGAGACACTCGCACCCGGTAATGCGGTGGATATCGACCTCCAATCGCCCGAGGATCGCGTTTATCGTTCGCCGGCTTCCGCCGAGGAAACGTTTCTCTATATCTCCAACGCCAGCCAGAAGGCCATTCGGTTGGAGTGGATGGACGGTGCGGGCCGGGCGCTTCCGCGCGGTTCGGAGCTTCGACCTACTGACCACAGCGAGCAGCAGACCTATGCCGGCCACATTTGGCGGATCGTGGATGATGAGTCAGGCAAGTCATTGCATTACTTTGTGGCGCCAAAGGCTCCCGGGAAATTGATCTACAAGACGGCCCAATGATTCCGGTTCGTTCATGGCCTGTGTTGGGATTGCTGCTACTGATGCCGTTGCGGGCGGCGGATTTTCAGCGGGAGGTGCGGCCGATTTTGGCAAAGCATTGTTTCAAATGCCACGGGCCGGATGAAAATACGCGCAAGGCCAAGCTTCGTCTGGATGAACGGCCCGACGTAGAACAATTACAACAGGTTCTGGAGCGTATCGATCACGCCGAGCCCGAAGAATTAATGCCACCGATGACGGCCAAAAAGCCGCTGAGCTCAGCCCAGAAAAAAGTGTTACGCGATTGGGTAAATAGCGGGGCTGTTTACACGGAGCATTGGGCGTTCATCGCGCCGAAACGGTCGGCGCTACCCAAGGTGAAACAAGCGGGCTGGGTGCGGAACGATCTGGACCACTTCACGTTGGCGCGACTGGAAGAGTTGGGGCAAAAGCCGGCGGCTGAGGCGGATCGGTATCGGTTGATCCGGCGCGTATCACTGGATCTCATCGGTTTGCCGCCAACGCCGGCGGAGGTAAAGGCGTTTGTGACCGATCAAAAGCCGGGTGCGTATGAACGGCTGGTGGATCGGTTGCTGGCTAATCCGCATTTTGGTGAGCGCTGGTCGCAGTCATGGCTGGATCTCGCGCGCTACGCGGATACAAACGGCTACGAAAAGGATCGCCCGCGCTCCATCTGGCCGTGGCGTGATTGGGTGATCGAGGCGATTAACCGCGACCTGCCATTTGATCAATTCACCATTGAACAACTCGCCGGCGACATGTTGCCTAACGCCACGCGCGCGCAACGGGTTGCCACTGGTTTTCATCGCAACACTATGGTCAATGAAGAAGGCGGCATTGATCCGCTGGAGTTTCGTTTTCATGCCATTGTGGATCGGGTAAATACGACGGCGACCACATGGCTGGGGCTTACGCTGGGTTGTGCTCAATGTCATACACATAAGTTTGATCCGGTGCCGCATCATTCTTACTTCGAGATGATGGCGTTTATGAACAATACCGCCGAACCTGAGTTGCCACTGCCTACGCCGGAGCAAACGGCCCTGCGTGCTAAGCTCGTTCAGGAAATTGCCGCTGCACAAGCGAAGTTACCTCTGGATAAAAAGAAATTTGAGGCGTGGTTAAAGACTCACCAAGCCGAAGCGATCGACTGGAGATTCCTCCGCCCTACGCAAGCAAAAGCCACACGCAGTTGGCTGGAGATTGAGGAGGATGATTCTATTTTCGTACAGGGTGATGCCAGTAAGCACGATACTTACGAGCTCGAATTTGCCAACCTGCCTGCCGGCATCACTGCCCTGCGGTTGGAGGTCTTGCCTGATGAGCGCCTGCCCAAGAACGGTCCCGGTCGCGCTTATTACGAAGGACCCAAGGGCGATTTTTTCTTAAGTGAAATCAAGCTCTCCGCCAATGGCCAACCTGTGAAGTTGCAGAATGGTTCGCATAACTACGCCAAGCAGTGGATTGGGAAAGGTGATCCGGGCGCGATGGCGGCATTAGATGGCGATCTGCAAACTGGCTGGTCAGTCAGTGGGCGGGAAGGCAAACCGAGTCAGGCCGTGTGGCAACTCACGAAGCCGCTCACGGCCAAGACTTTGAAAATTAGAATGGATTTTAGCCGGCACTATTCGGCAAGCCTTGGTCGGTTCCGGATTGCTGTCACCACCAGTGGTAAATTGGCTAAAGCAAAAGATGTATCAGCAGAAATTGAGGTGCTACTGGCACGACCTAATGAAGCACTGACCGGTGAGGAACAGGGTATATTACGATCGTGGTTTTTGGATCATTCTAAAGACGTGGCTGCGGCACGCAAACCGATTGAGGCGATGCGCAGGAAGTTTCCTAAACCTTCGACCACATTGGTCATGCAGGAACGTCCGCAAGAGCACTTGCGCCCTACGCACCGGCATCATCGCGGTGAGTTTTTATCCCCTCGCGAAGCGGTACGACCGGAAGTCCTTCCGTTTTTACCCCCGTTGGCCAAGGATCAGTCGCGCGATCGGCTGGGTTTCGCGCGGTGGCTGGTGGATCCACGCAATCCTCTCACTGCGCGCGTCACTGTAAATCGTTATTGGGCCGAGCTATTCGGTGAAGGCATCGTGCCCACGCTTGATGACTTTGGTTACACCGGTACCATGCCTTCGGATCCGGCTTTGCTCGATTGGTTGGCACTAGAATTTATCCGGCAAGGTTGGTCGCGCAAAAAACTCCTGCGTCTGATTGTTACTAGTGCAACGTATCGGCAGCAAACCAGTTCAAACTACCGTCTCTCCGCCGAGCAAATTCGTGATTCTTTACTACAAGTGAGCGGCCTGCTTCACCCTAAGCTAGGTGGTCCCAGCGTGTTTCCGCCACAGACTAAGAGTATCGGCGAAGGTATTTGGGGTGGTGGTAGTTGGCGTACCAGTACGGGTCCTGATCGTTACCGGCGGAGTCTTTACACTCACCGCAAACGCTCCATGCCCTATGCGATGCATGATACGTTTGATGCCCCCAGCCACGAGGCCTGTATTGCCCGACGCGACCGATCAAACACCCCGCTGCAAGCGTTGATGCTTTTGAACAATAATTCCATCCTTGAAAGTAGTCGTGCTCTAGGCAACTGGGCTGCACAACAGAAGGGCAACGAGGAAGCCGTCATTCACGCCTTGTTTCAACGTGTTCTCACTCGCCCGCCTGACGCGCATGAAATGAAGGTAATGACGGGTTTTCACGCCAAACAAACCAAGCGCATTACTGCTGATAAAAAAATGGCTACTCAAATCGCCGGAGCAAACACAAAGGCTTCCCCTGAAGCAGTGGCTACTTGGGTTGCTCTGGCCCGTTCACTTTTGAATACGCATGAATTCATTACCCGCAACTGACGCTTCGGCAGATCTCACCCGCCGGCACTTTTTTAGAGAGTGCGGCTATGGCGTGGGCAAGTTGGCTTTGGCGGGGCTTTTAACCAACTCCTTCGCTCGACCGGCTGGTGTACATTTTGCCCCGAAAGCCAAGCGGGTGATCCATCTCTTTCAAGCGGGCGCACCGAGCCAGTTGGAGCTCTTTGATCACAAACCCAAGCTGAAGGCGTTCGAGGGTAAACCGTTGCCGCCTTCAGTAATTGGCGATCAACGTTATGCCTTTATTCAGCGCGATGCTGCCGTACTGGGCCCGCGTTTTCCCTTTGCGCGCCATGGACAATGTGGCGCGGAACTTTCAGATAAACTGCCGCATCTGGCTAAAGTAGTGGATGAGATTGCCATCATCCGCTCGATGCATACCGATCAGTTTAACCATGCGCCCGGGCAAATCTTTTTCAACACCGGCTTTGCCCAGCCGGGGCGGCCGTGTCTGGGTTCATGGCTGAGCTATGGACTGGGTGCGGAGACGGATAATCTCCCTGCGTTTGTGGTGCTCTCTACGGGCGGCGGTATCAGTGGCGGTTCGGCATTATGGTCGCCCGGTTTTATGCCTGGTAAACATGCGGGTGTGCGTTTCCGCAACTCAGGCGATCCTATTCTTAACGTTAGCCGGCCCGCCGGTGTGGATGCGGAGTTGCAACGCGATTCATTGGATTTGATCGGTGCTCTGAATCGTCGGCGTTTGGAAGTGGAACCCGATCCGGAGATAGCCACGCGCATTGCGAGTTACGAAATGGCTTACCGACTACAGTCCAGTGCGCCGGAATTAATGGATCTTAAAAGTGAAAGCCCGGAGACCCTCAAGCTGTATGGGGCGGATCCGGCCAAGCCCTCCTTTGCCCGTGCCTGCCTGTTGGCCCGGCGGATGATCGAGCGCGGGGTGCGTTGCGTGAATATTTATCACTCTGGTTGGGATGCTCATTCCAATGTTGCCGGTAACATTACCAATAACACCCGCGCCACCGATCAGGGCAGTGCGGCGTTGGTGCAGGATCTCAAGCAACGCGGGTTGCTGGACGACACGCTGGTGATTTGGGGTGGTGAATTTGGCCGCACGCCAATGGTAGAAAGTAATCCCACGCTGAACCGGTCCAAGGGGCGCGATCACCATCCGCAAGCCTTCAGCTTATGGCTGGCCGGCGGCGGCGTGAAAGGAGGGATGACCTTGGGGGCAACTGATGAACTGGGCTTTCACATTACTGATCGGCCCGTCCACATACATGATCTGCAGGCGACCCTTTTGCACTTAATGGGCTTGGATCATGAACGCCTCACTTTTCATCATGCGGGCCGTGATTACCGGCTTACCGATGTGCATGGCAAGGTGGTCAAAGAGATTGTTGCTTAGTTACTTTTCGACCGGGGCCGCTTTACGAGTCTGAATGGTCTGCTGGGAGAAAAATTTTTCTCCCTCTTTAAAAACCTGAATATTGAAATTCCAGATATTGGGGGCGGTTTTCTTCCAATTTAGTTTTACGTCCGTTCCAGGTTCCGGTTTGGGTTTAATGATCTTTGCAGTCATGATCTGGTCAATTGGATTCCAGCGAAAATGCCTTATCTGCTCAGGTTGGCCATTTTTCGAAGCAGACTTCTCGACAAATAAATCCAGTTTTGGGTCGTAAGTTGTAATGAAGGTAATTTGTTGATCAGTTATTTTGCCTTCTTCAAAAATAGTAATATTCGCTTTAACTGATTTAGGTTTCTCGTGCCATTCTATCGTAAATTTCTCGACAACTTCTCCAGTATCTTTGTCTACTCCGGTCCATTCGCCCAACATGACTTCATTAAAGAACTGTAAAATTTGTTTTTGGGTAAGCTTAGGTTTGGCGGAAACTGTAGTGCCTAGCTTTTTACCCTCGGGTAAATCACCAATCCGAGTTAATACTCCAGTTATAGTATCGAATAATTGGCCGTTCTGGTGCCTTTTCCCCATAAGTTGAGCACTTAGTCCATCCTTGGAACACGTTATTGAGAGATCCATGGTAAAAGGATCGTTTTTGACGGGGGCCAATCTCCAATCGACTGTTCTTTTGTTTGGATTGGGAACCCCAATCATTCTCGTGACATCTCCACGCTTGTTAACACTTGTTGAGTATATTATCTTCTTGTGAGGGTCATAACTGTGCACTTCTGTTCCAATAAATACTCCTTTTTCACTCGTATTCTCAATGACCACGTATTTAGCCTGAACGTGTTTTATTTTTTTTCTTAGCTTTTGCTCAAAGACTTGGGCCTCTTGGTTAGGGTTTTCTTTCACCTTAATCTTACTGGTGCGTTCCCACATCCCTTCTTTAAGAGCAGATGTGACAAAATGTGGATCAGCGGCAATAATTGACTGATGAGGTTGAGCGGCAATCTTGGCTACATCTTTCACGCTTAAGTGTGTAGTTGGACCGTTTTCAATTTCCGGGGTTTGTTCCCGCTCAGCAGGTTTTTCAATCCGCGTTCCAATGGCTTCGATCTTCCGAACCAGCTCTTCATTTCTCCTGAATTCAACCCGGATGTCGTTCTGATTAGGGGTGATCTTTTTGAGGAACATCATGACGCTTTCTCCTGCGGGAGGCTTCGGTGTGATCAGCCTTCGTACCAAAGTTTTAGTCAGTGGATTCCATGTGGAGTGATGGATGCTGGCTCCGTTCTCAAAGTTTTCGATAAATAAATTTTTAACCGGATCATACGTGACGATCGCGCCAGCCTTGTTCTCGCCTGTGTTTCTAAATTCGGTCGATAAGCCTTTTTTCACCCACGTACCCGTGAATGTTTCCAAAACTTTTTCGGACTCTTTTTCAGTAACTTTAAACGTCCCCACTCTCAAACTAAGAGCCTCAGAAATTTCTTCAGGGGTTAGTTGTTTGGCTTCCGCTTTGGGCTCAGGATTGGCGGGTGCTTCAACATTATTGAGTTCATCAACCAGACCCTGCCGGCGTAGTTTAGCGGTTTCACTGTTTATTAAGCCGACAAAGATCATTACCTCACCGCCTTGAGGCAGGGCTTCTTTGACGAGTTTGCCGCAAAGTCTGCCGGCCTCATAGTTATCTAGGCTGATGTGCGCGCGGCGATTGGATTCAGGGACATCAAGATCATTTGTAATGAGGATAGTCTTCTTTGCTATGTCCTGCAAAAATGCCTTTTGATTAGCAGGATCAAGGGGGCTTATGGCGATGCCATCCACCCCCTCGGCGACCAGCTCCTGAAGAATCCGGTTTTGGTCCCTTACTCCTTGGGTGGGTTTGTGGATTTCAGTTTGTACCCTTAAGTCATAACCAGCCTCACTTATTCCAGTCGAGGCGATGGTCCAGAAGCCGGCGTGGCCTGTGGTGACAATGGAGAACCTCGGCCAGTCATCGGAAACAGCCATGGGGTCAGGGCCTTTGAGGTGTTTTTTTAAGGTGGCTTGAAATTGTTCGACGTTATCCCGGGGGATGGCACGAGCGGGGATTTTTATGAAACCATCCTTGGGGATGATGTGATCTTTTCCCTGTTTAAGGGCGTGAAGCACTTCAATAGATTTATAGCCAATTTGATAAGGATTGTGCACCACGGTGCCGTGCATCGTCCCATCCTTAATGGCCTGCAAAGTCGCATCGTTCTCATCAAACCCAACGACCTTTACTTTGCCTAATTGGTTTGCCGTCCTAAGAGATTTCAAGATCGCCGGAGGATTATATTCAAATAACCCCACCATAAGGTCCACACCCGGATGTGCTTCTAGTGTGTCCTCAACGTTAGTCTTTGCTTTGGTCAGATCAAACTGATCTGTAAGCGTGCCTAAGATAGTATATTTTACGGGCTGTGTGTTGGGTTCTGGATTTGTGGGTTCTTCAACAACGGAATTTTCAGAAACCGGTATAAAGTTTTTAACGAACTTATCAGCTTCAGTGATTTGTTCCGGCGTAAGTTCTTTTTCCAGTGTCTCGACTAATTGTTTGGCGCGTTGGTGGCCGCCTTGGACAGATAGCTTGGCCCATTGATAGCCTTTGAGTGAATCTTTTTCGCCAAGAGCACCACGGCTGTAGAGCAGGCCTAGATTCATTTGCGCTATCAGATGAC
>CAJWMQ010000074.1 GCA_913042895.1 uncultured Verrucomicrobiales bacterium
TTGATTTCCGCCCTCCATGTGCCGGGCCGTTGCCCAAGCCGCTGGCAGACAGGATGCTCGCCGGCATACAACGCCGCGATCCCAAGGCCACCATGAAAGCCGTGGAGGATCGCTCCGGCGCATTTTACCGGCTGATGATGAGCGAAGTGGCCAACACATTGAAAAACCTCAAGGAGGTGTTCCCGGACTACGACGGCAAAGGCTATGAGATTGCCGGCTTCGGCTGGCACCAAGGCTGGAACGACGGCCTCTCGCACGACATGGTGGCCGCTTATGAGGAAAACCTCGTGTGTCTGATTAAGGACATTCGCCGTGCATGGAAGGCTCCCGACCTACCGGTGGTCATTGCCGTGAGCGGGTTTGGCGGACGCAACCAAAAGATCGACCGCCGCCTCGGTATCATCGCCGCCCAACACGGTGCCGCCGCCCACAAGGAATTCAAGGGCACGGCAGCCAGCGTGGAGACCCGTGATTTCTTCCGTCCACGCGAACAATCCCCCGGCGGACAGGGCTATCACTGGAACAACAACGCCGAAACTTACTATCTCATCGGCGAAGGCATGGGAAACGCGATGTTGAAATTGTTGAAGTAAAAGAGAATATTCGACGTCCTTTTCCCCGACATGAACAACTCGCCTTACCATCGAGACACCGATCAATCTCCTTTAAGCCGGCGCGATTTTCTATGGCAATCGGGCGGGGGCTTGGGCGGGATGGCGTTGACGACGATGTTGGGGCGCGAGCCATTGCTGGCTAAGGGCGTGCTGAGCGGCACCTTACATCACCCACCGAAAGCAAAACGGGTGATTCAGTTATTCATGGGCGGGGCGGCGAGCCACCTAGATACATTCGATTATAAGCCGGCGCTCATTAGGCATCATGGCGAGAAGAGCGATTTCGGCGAACACGTGGAGGCGTTTCAAAACGGGCTCGGGCCGTGGATGCAGTCACCTTTTGCCTTCGCGCGTCATGGACAGAGCGGCAAGCATCTGTCGGATGCCGTCGCGCCGCTGAGTGAAGTGGTGGATGATCTGGCTTTCGTGCATAATCTCGTGGGCAAAACCGGCGTGCACAGTCAGGCCACTTACCTGCAGGCTACTGGGTTCCAACGCCCAGGCTTTCCCGGCATGGGCTCGTGGGTGAGCTACGCACTCGGTAGCGAAAATGAAAACCTACCGACCTTTGTCGTGTTGCCCGATCACCGCGGATACGCCTCCAACGGCCCGAAGAATTGGGCCAGCGCATTCCTGCCAACGCACACGCAGGGCACTACAATTTTTCCGCAACGCGAAAACCCGATTCCCGATCTGCATCCCAAGGCGGGGTTCGTCACGCCGGCCAGCCATCGCGCGGGCATTAACCTGATCAACCAACTCAACGCCGGCTACGCCGAAACGCGCCCAGGCGATGACCGTCTAGAGGCGCGCATTCAAACCTACGAACTGGCTGCGCGCCTGCAGCTCTCCGCCACCGAGGCATTGAATATCGCTAAAGAACCGGACCACGTCCTCAAGCTCTACGGCATTGAACGCGAGCCTAAGCAATATCCGAAGACCATCAACGCGCCCGAGGAAACCGAGTATTTCGGCCGCAAATGTTTAATCGCCCGGCGGCTTATCGAGCGCGGCGTGCGCTTCGTGCAGATTTGGTCCGGTAACGACAATTCACACCCTCGCCGCAACTGGGACAGTCATGAGGATATCGAGCGCGACCACGGTTCGCTCGCCCGCGGCATGGCCCGCGGTGCCGCCGGCCTCATCCGCGACCTCAAACAACGCGGTCTGCTCGAGGACACCATCATCCATTGGACCACCGAGTTCGGCCGCATGCCGAGCACGCAAGGCAGCAAGGGTCGTGACCACAATCCGTACGTGTTCACCAACTGGCTTTGCGGTGGCGGTATCCGCGGAGGTGTCACCGCCGGCCAGAGCGATGAATGGGGCTACAAACCGCTAGATCGCGCCAACCCCACGCAGGTGTACGACATCCACGCCACGATGCTACACCTGCTCGGCATCGACCACAAACAACTCACCATCCGTCACAACGGCATCGACCGCCGATTGACCGACGTGCATGGGCATGTGATCAAAGAGGTACTGGCGTAGTCTTTGACTGAGTCGATTCACAAATTGATTTTATCAATTCGAAGAACGCCACGGATTGAGTTATCCTTCTAGCCATGAAAGATTCTGTTCTTCTGGCTTGCATCGGGTTTTTGGGCTTCGTGTTGGGTTGCCGTGATCCATTAGCCCTCGACCGGCCACCTTCCCCAGGAAAGAGCATTACTGAAATAGAATCTCACCCGAGATTCCTCTGGAAATTTGAAATTGAGCGGGCATCGTATTCTTCTCCGGCAATCGGTCACGACGGCACCGTTTACATTGGGATATTGTCTAACAATCCCTTTGGAGGAATCCTGTACGCAATTAATCCTAAATCAGGACGAAAGAAATGGGAGTTTCGCACGGGCGGGATTTGCCCATCATCTAACCCTGTCGTTGGCACTGATGGCACTGTATTTATTTCTGATGCTCGAAAAGTTTTTGCATTGGACGGGAAAACCGGCGTCAAAAAATGGGAAGCTGAAACAATCGGTCAAACCATGAGTAAAGGATTGGCATTGGATTCCAACGGAACACTCATAGCCACCGGGGGGACAATTTGCGCTTTGAACTCGAGAACCGGAGAAAAAAAATGGGAGACTGATTCCAAAGGTTGGATAAGATCCCCACCTTCCATAGGCGCTGATGGGACGTTTTATCTTACTTACGGGAATCGAGTTTTTGCACACTCTATTGTGGATGGGAGTGAAATATGGCGATCAACAAAACACTATTCGGGATGTACGGGCACGCCGACCTTGACTCCTGATGGCACCCTCTACATCGGTGCTGATTCAACTATTTACGCATTAGACAGTAAGACTGGCCAACAAAAAGGGATACTCAAAACACAAGGCTCAATTTGCAGCGATCCGGTAATCGGCCGAGATGGTTCGGTTTATGCAAGTTCTGGAAATTCATTCATGTATGCTTTGGATGGGAAAACGGGAGAAATAAATTGGGCGTTCGAAGCAAACCAATGGCTATCTCGATCCGCCGCGATTGGGTCGGATGGCACGGTTTATTACGGAACGGACGATTATTCCGTTTACGCACTGGATGGCAAAACCGGCACCAAGCTCTGGGAATTCCCGACGGGTTCGATCATTCAAACATCTCCTGCACTTAGCCCAGACGGCACTCTGTTCATTGCTTCGCAAGATGGATACCTGTATGCCATTAAAACGGACAGCAAAGGTTTAGCAAAGAGTCCATGGCCCATGTCCGGACAAAATAACCAAAGAACGAACCACGCCGCCAAGTAACGCGCGCTACTTGTTCGGAAACCGCTGATCCATAGTCTTCTTCGCTTTGGCAAAGGGATGCCCTTGAGGCCAACGGTCGTCAGGACCATGGCAAAAATGGATAACGCACAACGATTGAATTGAATGATGCCGCAAACGGCTCCTGTCCTACCTAAGTGTTGAACAATAGTTGGGGGTTGGAAAAGGTCGATTTTTGCGTATCATAACAGCACTGTTTTTTGAACATGCGACGCGTGCTTTTTCATTTTGTTTTTCTCACGGCCGTCAGCCTCCTTGCCGCTGACAAGCCGTGGCCGGTGTTTGCGTTTCAAAACGGCGTGCACTTCGGAAAAGTCGAGCAGCGCATTGCCGTACTCAAAGAGCTGGGCTACGACGGTATCGGCTCGGCCAATCTCAACGCCGATCTCCCCCTGCCCGCTCGCCTCAAGGCCTACGACGAAGCCGGCCTCAAGCTCTACAGCTTTTACGTCGGCGGCCGGCTTACTGCTGAGGGGCATCGCTACAATCCTGCCATTCTCGCCGCCCTGCCCCACCTCAAGGACCGCGAAACCTATCTCGAGCTGTTCGTGCAGGGCAACAAACGCATTAACACCGACGAGCAGGCCGTCGCCTTCGTGCAGGAGATCGCCGACAAGGCCAAGGCGCACGGGGTTAAGATTGTGCTCTACCCGCACACCGGTTTTTATATCGACCGCCTCAGCGACGCCGTCCGCATTGCCCGCAAGGCAAAACGCGACAACGTCGGCGTGATGTTCAACCTGTGCCACTTCCTGCGCGTGGAACCCAAGACCAACCTCGCCGCCGCGCTGAAGGACGCTGCCCCACTCCTCTGGCGCGTGAGCACCAGCGGCGCCGAAATCGACGGCAACAACTGGGGCCAGCTCATCCAGACCCTCGACCGCGGCAACTACGATCAGACCGGCTTGCTCGCCTTATTAAAAGCCAATGGCTTCAAGGGCGTCATCGGCTTCCAATGCTACGGCATCCGCGGCGACGCCAAAACCAACCTGAAGCGCACCATCACCGCCTGGAAGAAATTGAAGTAAGATAACCCCGTTATTCAGGTTTGGGCATCTGACTGACTGCCCCTTTCCCAACCTCCTGAACAATTAAGGACATCGTCGCCTGCGTTTCGCCGGGCAAACCCTTTAGCGTAGCCTTTAGCGTAGCCAAGGTTGACACCATTCCAAAAGGTACGCTGTCATTCCGCCAAACTTCGAGAGACAAAGCCGACTTATCTCCACTTTGATTCGTAGGGGAAACAAAAGGGAAATCAACCCTTCGGATATCTCCACTGCACTCCAAATCACCCAATTTTGTTTTAATCACTTTAACTTCAAGGTTTTTTGCCTTGTCTCTCGAATCAGGAGCAGGAACTATTCCCTGAGATTCAAGCAAAGCAAGTGGCACTTCGCCAACCTCCCCCAGCATTGCCATTTTCATGAACACAAGGCTCTGCAAAGGGTTTTCATTCGTTTGGAGCGCCTTTTCATCAAACATGAAATTAATTATGAATGGATTGTTTTTTGTAAAATCCGCAAACTTCTTCTTTGATTGTTCGCGCTGGCTTTCAAGCACAAAATCCAATTTGTCCAATTGAATTTTCAACTCAATCTCTACGCCACGACATCGCTTGCCCTTGATGACTTTCGAGCCTAGAGACGAAACCTTGAAGCTGCCACTGACCTTGGCTTCCTTTTCTTCTCCTTTGTCGTCTTTACTCACCACATTTATCACCATTTTGTGAAGCACCCATGCCCCAGCCTCAGGCAGTCGTATCGAACTTTCAGGATTGGATTTCTCCGCGGGTTTTTTCGGCTCCGTATTTGTGTTTTCCTTTCCGGTATTATTTGCCGAGGATTCCTTTGACGACCCCTTTTGGCCGTCAGCGCGGTTTTTAGATTGGTCAGTCGATTCAGAATCTTTCCCACACCCCACAACCATTAAACCCAAAAATATTGAAAAGAAGGCTTTCATTGCCTTCGAGCATATCTTCCGTCTAAATTACTGACCAGTAAATACAAGCCGCGCCCTCACCAACATCCTGCTCCACATTGTGTTTTCCACCAAACACCGCAAACCACTCATTACCCAAGCCATCGAAAAAGATCTCCATGCCTACCTAGCCGCTGTGATCAACGGCGAAGGAGGCCACGCTTTGATCGTCAACGGCATGCCCGACCACGTCCACATCCTCGCGCGGATGCCCCACGCAATTTCCGTTTCCGAGATGATGCGCCGCATCTAAGGAAACTCCTCCAAATGGGCCAACACCAAAACCAACCTGCAACGCTCCATCTACGCTTGGAAGAAATTGAAATAGCCTCATGCCTGTTCAGCGGACCTTCCTGATTTTGATCGCGCGGCCCACCGGCCTGATCGCTTAAGCCTCATTTCCATGCAACTCACCGACATGAAATGGCCAGAGGTTAAGGCGTTGTCGACAGATACGCCGGTGGTGTTTCCCGTAGCCGCCCACGAACAGCACGGGCATCATATGCCGCTGCATACCGATAGTCTGTTGCTCGGTGAAATCGTCCGGCGCGCCGAGGAGCGTGTGGGCGGGAATATTCTGTTTGCGCCGCTACAGTGGCTGGGCAATTCGCATCATCACATGGATTTCCCTGGCACCTTGTCCGCCGAGCCGCGTGCGTATCTCGATCTGCTCACCGGAGAGTTGGAGAATTTCATTCAGCACGGCTTCAAGCGGTTGATTTTATTGAACGGCCACGGCGGCAACATGGTGCCCGGCGCGCAGGTGGTGTTTGAGCTGCGGCAAAAGCTGCGCAACCGATCCGATCTGTTACTGCTCTCCACCACCTACTGGGAAAACGGCGATCCGAACGCCGCGCGCAATGATTTTGTGCAAACGCAAATGGGCCACGCCGGTGAATGGGAAACCTCGATGATGTTAGTCATCCGACCCGAGCTGGTGGGCGATCACCAGGCCGTTCCCGAGGTGCCCTTTGGCGAGGCCTTCCCCACCGCCACGCGCGGCTGGACGATGCCCGACCGCAGCGAACCCGGCCACATCGGCACACCCGCCGCCGCCACCGCCGAGAAGGGCGAGACGCTACTCACCTGTTTCACTGACGGCGTATGCGATTTCCTGAACCGCACTCGCAATTGGGACGGCCATAGCTGGGAGAGCTGAGTTTAGGACCGAGCATTTCATTACCGCAGCCAAACGCGGCAGAACGAGAGCCACGAGCAACTGTGACCTTGACGCCCCACTGACCTGTCGCACAATGACGGAATGAACGGTCGTGCCCACAGCCTATTGATCGTCGGTTTGACCGCTAACCTATGGGCGTTCGCCATCGACTTAGAGGAACTGCCGCCGCCTGCCAATCAAGTGGTTGATTTCAAAAAGGAAATCTGGCCGCTCTTTCAAAAGCACTGTGTGAAGTGCCACGGCCCTGATCAGCAAAAGAGCGGCTACCGGATCGACATCGCCGAATTAGCTCTCGAAGGTGGCGAGATGGGCGAAGCCATCATCCCCGGTAACAGCGCTAAAAGTCCGATGATCCATTTCATTTCTGGACTGGACGAGGAAATCGTGATGCCGCCCAAGGGCGACCCTTTCAATGCCAAGACCGTCGGCCTCATCCGCGCCTGGATCGATCAGGGCGCGGACTGGCCGGAAGACGTCGGTGCCAAGGCGGTGGACCGGATGGACCACTGGGCGTTTAAGAAAATTACATGGCCGGTCTCACCGCGATTTATGCATCCGATCGATGCCTTCGTGAAGGTGCGACTGGAATCGAAGGGGTTGGAGTTCAATCCGCGCGCGGACAAGCGCACGTTGATTCGACGGTTGTATCTGGTGATGCATGGGCTACCGCCGTCGCCAGAGGAGGTGGAGGCCTTTGTGAACAATCCTCAGCGCGACGCGTACTCCAAGCTGGTCGACAAGGTGCTTGCCAGCCCGCGTTATGGCGAACGATGGGCGACGCATTGGCTAGATCTCGTACGCTTTGGGGAATCGCACGGATTCGAAACGAACCGCGAACGCATCCACGCCTGGCCCTACCGCGACTGGGTGATCCGCGCGCTCAATGAAGACAAGCCATACAACCAATTTGTACGCGAGCAACTGGCGGGCGATGCGCTGGGCGACCCCATCGGCACGGGCTTTCTGGTGGCCGGGCCGCACGATATCGTAAAGGGACAATCGCCCGAACTAGGCCGCATGCAGCGCGCCAATGAACTGGACGACATGATCAACACCACCGGTACCGTCTTCCTGGGGCTCACCACCGGTTGTGCGCGTTGTCACAATCATAAATTCGATCCCATTTCGCAGCAGGATTACTACGCGCTCAAGGGCATCTTCGAAGGCGTGAAACACGCCGACCGTAATCTGCCGCCCAACGACGATACTAAGGCCAAGATGGCCAACCTGCAAAAACGTGTTGGGGAATTGAAAGCGCAGTTGGCCAAATTCATCGCGCCGGCCGGCCAAGGCAAACGACCGGCGGTGACGGCCCAGCATAACATCGATCCGTTCCCTGCCGTGGAGGCGCGGTTTGTGCGCTTTACCATCACTCGCAGCACCTCCAGCCAGCCGTGCATTGATGAGCTGGAAATTTTTTCCGGCGACAAAAATCTCGCGCTCGCCAGCCAAGGTGCCAAGGCGAGTTCGGGAGGGGATTTTAAACATCCGCTGCACAAGCTCGCGCACATCAACGACGGCCAATACGGCAATACCAAAAGCTGGATCGCCGCCGGCCACACCGGCTGGGTGCAGATCGAGCTGGCCGCGCCGGCACGGATCGACAGAATCGAATGGGCACGCGATCGACAGGGAAAATACGGGGATCGCGTGCCGATTGGCTACCGCATCGAAGCCGGCCTGAAGGAAGGCAAATGGAAGACGATCACCAGTTCGGCGGATCGCCAGCCGTTCAAGAGCGGCCAATCGGCTAAGCCAGTTTATGCATTCGACAACCTGCCGAAGGCGGAGACCGAGCGCGGCCAGCAGCTGTTGGCGGAACTGCAAGAGACCGAACAGCAACTCAAGATTCTGCATAACAGCACCAAGGCGTACGTCGGTACGTTCGCTCAACCAGGACCGACCCGGTTGTTTTATCGCGGCGATCCGGAGTCTCCGCGAGACGCCATCACGCCGGGCGCCTTGGCGAAGTTTGTGTCGCTGAAGATTGACGCGAAGACCTCCGAGCAAAAACGCCGACTCGCCTTGGCCGACTGGATCGTAAGCGACACCAACCCGCTTGCGCGGCGCGTGATCGTCAACCGCATCTGGCAGCATCACTTCGGCGCCGGGCTGGTTGATACACCCAACGATTTCGGCCGCAACGGCGTGGCTCCGACGCATCCCCAACTGCTCGACTGGCTCGCGTCCACCTTTGTGTCCGACGGCTGGTCACTCAAGAAACTGCACCGCCGCATACTCCTCACGCAAACCTGGCAACAAAGCAGCCGCCCCCACGCCAAGGCCCTGAAAATCGACGCCGCCAGCCGCCTGCTCTGGCGCTTCCCCACCCGCCGACTGGAAGCCGAGGCCATCCGCGATTCAATGCTGCACGCGAGCGGCGTGCTGGATTTGAAAATGGGCGGCCCGGGCTTCAGCGGGTTTGAGGTGCAGATGGAAAATGTCCGACACTTTTTTCCTAAGAAAAATTATAGCCCCGCCGACTGGCGACGGATGGTGTACATGACCAAGGTCCGGCAGGAACAGGAAAGTGTGTTCGGTGCCTTCGACTGCCCGGATGCCAGCCAAGGCGTGCCCAAACGCAGCCGCTCCACCACCCCACTTCAGGCGCTGAACCTCCTCAACAGCTCGTTCGTCATGCAACAGGCCGGCTTATTTGCCAAGCGCCTACAAACCGACGCTGGCGCAGTTCCCCAAAAACAAATCACCCGCGCCTTTACCCTCTGCTTCAACCGCCCGCCCAACGACTCAGAATTAATGGACGCTACCGCGTTCATCAAAGCCGAAAGCCTCCCTGCCTTCACGCGGGCAATGCTGAATGCAAATGAATTTCTGTTTGTGCCATGAACCCTCTTCTTAATCGCCGACAGTTTCTCAGCAACACCGGCCAAGGGCTGGGCGGGATTGCTTTAGCCAGCTTGCTGGGGCGGGAAGGGGCGCTGGCGAAGGAGGACCCCATTCGGCCGAAGATTGATCCGACCAAACCATTTGCCCCGCGGGACGGACATTTCCCGGCAAAGGCGAAAAAGGTGCTCGTGATATTCTGTTCCGGCGCATGCAGTCAGCTGGATACGTTTGATTATAAACCAGAACTCATTAAGCGGCATGGCCAGCCAATGCCTGGAGCGGAAGGTTTAAAAACTTTTCAGGGCGATCAAGGCAACCTCACCAAAAGCCCGTGGAAATTTAAGCCGCGTGGCCAGTCGGGCAAGATGGTCTCCGAACTGGTGCCGCAATTGGGCGAGTTGGCCGACGAGATGTGCTTCATCCATTCACTCACCGGTAAAACGAATACGCATGGGCCAGGCGAAAATTTCATGTCCACCGGCTACACGCTCGATGGCTTTCCCAGCATGGGCGCTTGGGTGACATGGGCGCTTGGCTCGGCCAATGACGAACTACCGGCCTACGTGGCAATACCTGACCCCCGCGGCACACCACAAAGCAGTATCAATAACTGGGGCCCCGGTTTTTTACCCGCGGCGTTTCAGGGCACGGACTTCAACGCCAGTAAACCGCTCCGGAACCTGACACGCCCAGCCGGCGTCAGTGCCAAGAGCGACCTTGCCACGCGCAGTTTTCTTCAACGTCTGAACGAGCGGCACTTGGAAAAATTCCCTGGCGATACCGAGCTGGCAGCCCGCATCTCCAGCTACCAACTTGCGGCGCGCATGCAACTCAGCGTGCCCGAGGTCACCGACCTTTCCACTGAGAAAGCCTCAACGCTAAAAGCTTATGGGGCCGATGACGCCACCAATCCCATCAAGGCCGGTTTTGCCAAGAACTGCATCCTTGCCCGTCGCCTGCTCGAAAAAGGCGTACGCTTTGTGCAGCTTTTCAACGGCGCTTACCAAACCGGTGGTGAAGGCGTCAGCAACTGGGACGGCCACAAGGTACTCCACCAGCAATACGCAAAGCATGGCCCTGTGTTGGATCAACCTGCTGCCGCGCTATTGCGCGACCTCAAACAACGTGGATTACTTAAAGATACGCTGGTTGTTTGGTGCACTGAGTTTGGTCGCATGCCTACTTTTCAGAAAGGCGCCAGCGGCCGAGACCATAACCCCGAGGGATTTACTGCATGGCTTGCCGGCGCCGGTGTTAAGCGGGGCCATACCTATGGTGCCACTGATGCCTTTGGCTGGAAGGCGGAAAAGGATGTCGCCACCGTATATGATTTCCATGCGACCATCCTCCACCTCCTCGGCCTGAACCACAAGCGCCTCACTTACTATCACAACGGCTTCGAACGCCGACTGACCGACGTCCACGGGCATGTAATTGAAGATATACTAGCATAAAAATTTGTTTTATGTAATTATATCAAATCAGTTGGGATTCAAAAATTGAGCATTTAAAAAGTGTTAAATGCTAGATTAAATATCCACACCTTCGAACCACTACGATCATGCTTATTCTAATTGTCTTTGGCGCATTGATGTTCTTCGCCATTATTTGCCTGTTTATGTTCATCAAAAAAATCAAGCCCGGTGAAGCTGGTGTGCGAACTGGTTTTGGCGGCATCAAGGTCGAGAAGGACTGGATACTGTGTGTGCCGATTCTTCAGCAGTTACAGATCATGGATCTCTCTGTGAAAAAACTCGAGGTGGTGCGGAAAGGCAAGGACGGCCTAATTTGCCAGGATAACATCCGGGCTGATATTGAGGTGGTTTTTTATGTGCGAGTGAATGACGAAAAGAGTGAGGTAGATGGAAGAACGGGTTATCACGATATCAAAACCGTGGCGACAAAGGTGGGTTGCGAGCGAGCATCAGAAATTGAACTGCTAAGGCAGTTGTTTGAGGCAAAATTTTCGGAAGCTTTGAAATCTGCCGCTAAGCTGATGGACTTTGAAAAGCTATACACCGATCGCATGCCGTTCCGTCAGGTGATCATCGACACGGTTGGCAGTGATTTAAATGGTTATATACTCGAAGATGTGACAATTGATTACTTGGAGCAAACCCCTAAGGAGAATTATGACCCAAGCAATGTGTTAGATGCTTAGGGTATCGAAAAAATTGTGCGAATCACTTCTGGTTTGGAAGAGATTTCCAATGACCGCGTGCGTCATAAAGAAACGCTAATTAAATAACGGGATGTTGAATCAGCCGTTCAAATTTTGAGACTTGAACGGGAATATGAAGAGTTCCTGGCCCAAACAAAGAGGCAATTGGATGATGAGTTGGCAAAAAACTTTCCTGACATGGAATCGACCGAAGAAATCCGACCGCACATCTGGCAAGACCATCCAGTGTGGAGTCGATTAAGCAAACTAGAGGAAGATGTTGCCCTGCTGAAGTCCAATATTCCTCCCAGCTCATAAATCAGTAAAACAACTTCTGACTCGCAAAAACCTCCCAGTTATGATCCATTTTGGTTTCAGGAGGTGTTTGAATCATGTTCCCCCCGGAACCGGAAAAACCTTGGTGGTACCATTTGATCTGGGCGTTGCCGTGCATGGCGGCGACGGCCATGCTGGGCTATTGGCTCAAGAAACCGGGGGTGCGCGAAGTAGAGGTGATTAAGGAGGTAAAGGTCACCGAAACAATCTATCGCACGAATACCATCCAAGTGCCGGTGACCAGCAATGCCCCTGCCCAAGCCAGACCGTTGCAAACTGGTGAGACCAATCAGTTTCTCGCCTCACGCGGAGTGCCCGTGGTTACCAACCGCACCGCCGCTTCTCAACTGGGCCTTACCCAAGTAAACCCCGGCCAGCAGGATGCCCCGGGATTTGAGGTCGATTCTGGCGCGTTTCGTGCCCGGGCGGTGCAGACGGATTTCGAAGTGCAGGTGGCCTTGGATAGATTGGGCTATTCGCCTGGCTCGATTGATGGCTTTTCCGGCCCGCAAACCCAGTCGGCATTGATGGTTTTTCAGCAACGCAACGGCCTGCCGATCACTGGTCAAGCGGATGCCGCCACCAAGGCAAAGCTGTTGCTAAAGGAAGCCGCGCTGGTTACGCGCACCATTACCACTAATGAACTGGCTCAAGTCCAGCCATTGGCAGAATCGTGGACTGCCAAGGCCGAGCAGGAATCGCTCGCCTACGAGAGTATCCTCGAGATGATTGCCGAACAGCATCACTGTTCGCCGCGCTATTTAATGCGTGTAAACCCCACGGTGGTTTGGAACCAGCTAACTGCAGGCACGCAGGTTAAAGTGCCACATACCGCGATTAAGTTACCCGCAGTGCAGGCAGCTCTGGTACACATACAGCTCGGGGCGCGCACGCTGGATGTGTATGACGTCAGCACCAATATTGTCGCACGGTTCCCCTGCTCCATCGCCACTAAGGTGGAGAAAAGGCCCGTCGGCAACCTCACCATCACGGCGATTGCGGAGAAAGCCAACTACACGTTTGATCCGACCAATTATCCGAATTCACCGGAAGCCCAATCGCGCTCGGGAAAATTAATTCTACCACCCGGTCCAAACAACCCGGTAGGTACCACTTGGCTCAGCCTGAGTCAGGAAGGCTTCGGCATCCATGGCACACCAGATCCAGAAAAGGTGGGCCGAACCACTTCACTCGGTTGTTTCCGGTTATCCAACTGGAACGCCCAGCGCCTTGCTAGGATGGTGCGCGTTGGCACGCCGGTGCGGGTGGATCCCTAGGTTAACGGCGCATCCAGTCACGCAACGGATTGTTGCGAATGAAGTCGCGCATCAGCTCATTGAGGTTGGCCGCCTTCTCTTCGTTCAAGCGCGCCACCAACACAGTCAAAACCAGCAACACGCCGAGCAGGCCGGCAAAATAAATGCTAAATTGATTCCATTGCAGGCCCAGCCAATCGATTCGGGTGGATTCGAGCGCATCAATCATGACCCCCCAAAGGATCGGAAAAATCCCCACGGCCAGACTGCCCACCACAGAGAAGAGCGCGAAGAAATGGCTCTTACCCAGCTCCGGCACCGTGGACATAGCCAGCTTGTTCAGGCACATGTAAAAGGTGCAAAAGGCAAAGCCAGACACGAGGTACACTCCGCACACCAGAGGAAAACTAACCGCTGCCTTCCCGCCGGCCATACTTGTCCAAGTCAGCAGTATGGCGATCCAAATGCCGAGTGAGACAAACATCAACGGCCGACTGCCCAAGCGGTCCAGCCGCGAATGCAAAAACCACAGCGAACTCAGGCCGCCGATGAATTTGATGGCACTGGCCAACAGTACCTGATCATCCGGCCACTCGGCCGGGCCCGCCCTCTTCGCAACACGATGGGCGTCTTCGTCGGCGGAAGGGTTGCGAAGGGAGGCAGGGGCTTTCGGAACCGTCGTTTCTGAATATCTGCGATTGCCACGCTGCCGAGGCATCGTCGCCGAGTTGCGCGGCCAGCCCGCGATCCGCGCCGGCGAGACCGTTTCGCTGTCGCTCGACGCGGAACGCCTGATGCTGTTCTCGAAGGACGGCCGCAGGCTGTAACCTCTCGGATAGAGACTTTCGCCCGCGCCCGAGGCGCCGGGTCTGAAAGTGCGCGCCAGGATCCCGGCCGCCTCACCCTTTCCGCATCACCATCCCGAACACCCGCCTCAATCAGCCGGGACGATCCCGCTTGTCCACACACCAGCTTTAAAAATGTCAGAACACGTTTGACATACGCAAAGCGATACCGTTAAAAGACAATTGTCGAGCATAATTTTAC